>NZ_JANSIZ010000005.1:0-61599 GCF_047462315.1 Synechococcus sp. H60.2
AAGCATTTTATTCGACAGTTTTCCAGAGTTGGGAAGTATAGCATGGAGCAGATAGTGCAGACTTCTTTACTCCTGATTAATCCATCCTGCTTCCGAAGTTGGTTTGCTAAGTGTTGCTACTGTACCCCTTGATTCCTTAACAGGCTGTACCGGGCAATAGCCAGATTGGGCTCGATCAGGCCTTGCAAATCTTTGTATTCTTAGGGTCGGTAGGTTGGTTGCCGAGGGTGTGGGGAGTGATGAGTCTTGGGATACGCAGCCTGAAGGCATGGGTGGTGGTCGGTTGGCTCGCTCTCTTGCTGTTGGGCAGTTTCTGGGGGGTTGCCCCATCTCAGGCGCAGAATGTCTACCAACTGCAACAGCGACAGCAGCAGATCCAGCAACAAATCCAGGGCACCCAACGCCGCCTGGGAGAGCTGCGCCAAGCGGAAGAAGAAGCCCGCCGCCGCATGGGATCCCTGCGGCAAAACATCCAACAGACGGAAGCCAGCCTGCGCGACAACCAATACCGTCTAGAACAGGCCCAGAGGGCGCTAGAGCAAGCGCAGAAGGAGCTTAAAGAGCTGGAAGACCGCCTGCGACGGCAGCAGCAGGGCACGGCCGCCCGCTTGCGCTACATGCAGCGGCAGGGGGCAGAACATTGGTGGGCTTTGCTGCTCACCAGTCGTGACCTGAACGAGTTTTTCGATCGCCGCCACCAGTTGCAGTTGCTAATCGAAGCCGACCGGCAGTTGATCCAAGAGCTGCAGGCGATGGCAAAGGAGGTGGATCAGCAGCGGATTGCCTTGGAGGCGCAGCGCAACGAGATTTCCTTGATCTTGCAGGAGCTGGCGGCCCAGAAAAACCAACTGCAGCAGCAGGCTGCCGCTCAAGAGCAACTGGTGGGCCGACTGGCCAACGAGCGCGCCGCCTATGAAGCAGCCCAACGGCGCTTGGAAGCCGATTCCCAACAGTTGACCATCCTCATCCAGCAACTGATCGCCCAGCAGGCTCAGCAGCGGGGGGGCAGGGATCCGGTTCAGGGCACGGGTCGGTTGATCCCACCGGTGCGCGGGCCGATCACCAGCGGCTTCGGCTGGCGGGTTCACCCCATCTATCGCAGCCGCCGCTTCCATGCGGGAATCGACTTCGGTGTGCCCACCGGCACTCCGGTGAGGGCTGCAGACCGGGGCACGGTCATCTACGCCGGTTGGTACGGCGGCTACGGCTACACAGTCATCGTCAACCACGGCGGCGGCATCACCACCCTGTACGCCCACAACAGCCGCGTCGCCGTCGGGGTGGGCCAGCAGGTACAGCGGGGGCAGGTCATTGCCGCTGCCGGCTCCACCGGTCTCTCCACCGGGCCTCATGTTCACTTCGAGGTGCGGGTCAACGGCCAGCCGGTCGATCCCCGCCGCTACTTGTGAAGCAGCGCATCTGCCGGCAACGGCTGCAGGGATCCCGCCTGCAAGATCCACCGCACATCGGCAATGGAGGACAGCTCCTCGGGGTCGTGGGAAACCACCAACACCGTCCAGGTGGATTTCAGGCGGGCCAGCAGCTCAATCAACTGCTGCCGCACTGACCAGTCCAGCCCCGCCGTCGGCTCGTCCAGCAGCAGCAGAAACGGGCCGCGAATGAGCTGTACCGCCAGGGCCAAGCGCCGCTGCTGTCCGCCGCTGAGATGGTTGGGGGAGGTGCACAGAGGGATCCCTGCCAATCCCACCTGTTGGAGAACGTTTTCAATCTCCTTTTGCTGCAGCTCCGGGTGGCCGAAGCGCATTTCCTCTAGCACCGTCAAGCCACAAAAGTGGCGCTCCGGGAACTGAAACACCAGCCCCGCCATGCTGCGCAGTTGCTGAGGAGAGAGCTCTGTTCCTCCCCAGGCAATCCGCCCGCGCGTGGGCCGCGCCAAGCCAGCCAAAATTTCCAGCAGGGTGCTTTTGCCGGCCCCACTTTTGCCCACGATCAGCCCCAACTGGTTCAGGCCTAGCTCAAAGGAGAGATCCCGGAGAATTGGCTGAGAGAGGGTTGCCGGGTGGTAGCAGAGATCCTGAACCTGCAACATAAGCGGCGGTGCTGGGAGAGTTGTCGTTATTTTGGCACTGGAAAGCTCTGCCGGACAGCTACAACCACTCTTCTAGGCGCCCCAACTGATCCCGGAAGCCATAGGTGAGTTCGCGGTACCACTCTCGCAGCTCCAGTTGATCTACAGCTCGCCGCAAAGCCTCTTGGGAGCGCTCGATGGGGCGCAGAGCCGCAGACGGGATCCCTTCTTGAGCGGCCCATTGTTCAAACAGAGCCAGCTCCGTCTGCAAGTAGAGAATGAGGTTGGCCACATCCTGCGGGTGCGGGTAGCGGGTGGCATCTGGCATAAGACATCTCACCAGGGGAACTAGCTCCATTCTGGCCAAGAATCTGTCCCGCTGCCGCCTGAGGGCCCTATCCCCTCTCGCCTGCTTCTGTACTCTAGGCCGCAAAACGCAGATAATGCGGGGAGAAATGTTCACTGCCGGCGAGGGATCCATGAGCCAAAAGCTGCTGTTTGTGTGCCTGGGCAACATCTGCCGTTCTCCCGCTGCCGAAGGGATCACCAACTACCTGCTGCAGAGCAGCGGTCATGAGGGGGACATTCTCTGCGATTCGGCAGGTACAGCCGCCTATCACATCGGCAGTCCCCCAGATCGCCGCATGCAACAAGTTGCCCAGCGCTATGGACTGGAGCTGCACGGCCAAGCCCGGCAAATTCATCCTTTGGATCTGCGGGAGTTCGACCTGATCCTGGCTATGGATCGGCAAAATTATCGCGATATCCTCAGCCTCGATCCCCAGAGAAGATATGCCGACAAGGTGCGCCTCATTTGTAGCTACTGTCGTTCTCACACCGATGAAGAAGTTCCAGATCCCTACTACGGGGGCGAGGCTGGGTTTCACTACGTGATCGAGCTGCTCTGGGATGCCTGCAGCGGCCTGCTGGAATCCTTGATCCCCGGGATCCAATGCCCGCCGCTGCCCAGCCGCACCTAAATTCTCGCTCAATTCTATAGTTTTGCTGAAATCCGCCTGGCGGACGGATCCCTTCTGGTTAGCCTAAGCCTGGGTTTCCAAGTAGGCCCCAGCAGCCCTGGCAGAACATCTACAGAAACGTGCTGCTGGTAACCATTGGCAAAGGGTAGGGGGGCGAGGATGGATCAGCTCTTTCTAGTCTTGGTTGGGATTGTCTTTTATGCCTTTTTTAGCTACACCTTGATGGTGATTGGACAAAAGCTGAGTGTACCCAATGCCTGGTTGGCCTGGATCCCGATTGGGAACGCTTGGGTAATGTGCAGGGCTGCTGGCAAGCCAGGCTGGTGGGTTCTCCTCCTTTTTATTCCCTTAGTCAACCTAATTTTCTTCATCTGGGTAATCTTTGCCATCCCGCCCCGGCTCAACAAATCTCGATGGCTGGGGCTGTTAATCTTCTTGCCTCTAGTGGGGGCCTTGGCTTATATGAGCGTTCTGGCCTTCACGTAGACTCACCGAGCGTCCTTGCTGTCGATCGCCCCAGGCGGCCGTGACCAGCCTGCCAGCAGCTAGCTCTGGCACTTTACTTTCCCGATAGCGAGCGTTAACTGGGTGCTTACTTCAGCCGGCTCCCGAGTTGAGTTGTTGCCACTAGAAAGATGAAGCTGCCACAGCTCTCTGCCAAGAAGGGGAGCCTCTGGCAGCGCTCTCCTTGTTTTTCTGGGAAAAGAGCTACCACTTGAGCAGGTTGAAGCTCTCCATGTCGATGGTGGCCCGGTTGCGGTAGATCCCCAACACAATGGCCAAGCCCACTGCCGCCTCGGCAGCCGCCACGGTGATGACGAACACGGAAAACACCTGGCCGCGAATCAAGCTGGAGTCAACAAAGTTGGAGAAGGCCATAAAGTTGAGGTTCACCGCGTTGAGCATCAGCTCAATCGACATCAACACTCGAATGGCGTTGCGACTGACGATCAAGCCGTAGATGCCGATGCAAAAAAGAACTGCCGCCACCACCAAAAAAAACTGCAGTTGCAACATCGCAAGAGGCTCCAGTGGATACAGATGAGAGGGGTACCAGGAAAACTCTGGGCTGTACGTCCGAAGCAATCGGGTTTAACGGGTGCTTACCAACTCTGCTCGCCGTTCTGACTCGGCTTCAAGCTGGGGTCGGGCTCGCTCCAGCAAACTCAGATCGCCTTCTCCGGCTTCGGGAGCAACAGACTCTCGACGCGCCACGACAATGGCCCCGATCAACGCCATCAGCAGCAAAACAGAAGCCAGTTCAAACGGCAACAGATAATCGCTAAAGAAATGCCCGCCAATCACCAGAGCACTGCTTAGAGGCTGGATCGCCTGCAGAGGCCAAGGGGTGTTGAACGCCATCACGGTGAGCAGGGCAAACAGACCCAAAGACACCACCGCCGTCACTCCATTGCGCAGCCAGCCCAGTTTCAGAGGAGCAAAGGTGTAGCGCCGGTTCACCAGCATGATGGCAAACAGGATCAGTACGTTGACAGCGCCGACGTAGATCAACACTTGAGCGGCAGCCACAAAATCGGCATTCAAGAGGAGGTACAGCCCAGCCATGCTCAGGAAAACGCCCCCCAAGAGAAAGCCGGAATAGACGATGTTAGGGGCCCAAACCACTCCTAGGGCAAAGCCAATGGCCATCGCCGAGAGCACCCCAAAGGTAACCAGTTGCACGCCTTCTGCAAGGGTCATGGGATCTTCGTCCTTAACAAATCGCTATCGCTGCTCCCTTACCACTGTACTGTCCCGGCGGATTTAAGAGAAGCCCAACCCCCTTGTTCAATCGATAGAGAAATCTCTAGAGTTGG
Organism: Synechococcus sp. H60.2; assembly: GCF_047462315.1. Lineage (NCBI taxonomy): Bacteria > Bacillati > Cyanobacteriota > Cyanophyceae > Synechococcales > Synechococcaceae > Synechococcus > Synechococcus sp. H60.2. The sequence goes on from NZ_JANSIZ010000005.1 coordinate 4,827, forward strand.
GTCTCACCAACTGCCGCCTGCTCCGCCGCCGTCACTGCTGCCGCCCCCGAAATCTCTATCAGAGTCTCTATCAGAGCTATCAGAGGTACTTCCAGAATCCCTCTCGGAGTCACTGTCCCTAAGTGGCGGGATCACCACTGTTCTCTCGCTACGGTACTGGCAAATCGGGCAGGTTAGGATCTCCAACTTCAAACCGCTGGAGGAATAGGTTGCTTCCTGGAGAATTTGGGTAGTGAGGTCAAGGGTAAGGGCTTGACACCGGGGGCAATAAAGGTGGCGACAGGAGGTGCCTTCGCGCACGACCACGGCCATCCCCTGACAGGCGGGGCAAAACCAGCCGTAGTAGCGGGCTCTGCGCTGGCTTTTGGCCAGGCGATGCGCTGGGGGAAGTTGCTTATCCAGAACTTGCGGCTGGATGGGGCGCAGGGGCCGACCGCAGCTTTGACACACCACCGGCTGAAACGGGATCCCACGCTTCGAGCCCAAGATGCCGTCGGTGGTCACAACTGCCAGGAAGGGCAGCACCAGTACCAGCCAGTTACCGCTGACCGACATCAGGAAGAGACCAAGGCAGAGGGAACCGGGATAGAGAAGCCGGCGAATGGGGGCGCTCTGGAGCGAAGAGAAGGCAGCCGTTGTCCCCTGCTCTCGGCGTGTTAGCGACAGGACTTTCGCTCCTCCCCGCTCGGCCTTGAGATAGACCGGCAGGCGGGAGCGCCGCCACCCCAGCCCTAGGAGCAGGATCCCCAGCAGCAGTAGGCTCCCTTCCAGCAAGCCTTGAGCAACGGCCAAGGCTTCCCCTCCATCTGCTCGAGGAACGGCTGCAGGGGAAAGCGCAGAGGAAGCTTGAACCTCGGCAACTGGCTGCCCCTGCAGCACTGCAGTTAACTGCCGTACTCCTGCCAAGGTGCCGCCATCGAAATCCCTATTGCGAAATTTGGGTAGAATGTGCTGGTCGATAATCTGCTGAACGCGGCTGTTGGGAAGGATGGTGGCCAAACCCCTGCCAGTCTCAATTTCCACCCGCCGATCCCCCACCGAGATGAGAAACAACACGCCGTTGTTGCGACCGGCCTTGCCAATGCCCCAGTAGTTAAATAGCTGCGTGGTGAACGCTTTCGGCGTGGCATATCCCTGAGTATTGGGTACCGTCACCACCGCCATCTCGGCAGTGGTACGCTGCTCGAGCTGGGTAAGGAGACGGTTGAGCTCGTTTTCAGTGCTGCTGCTGAGGATGTCGGCGGTGTCGGAAACCCATCCTCCATACTGGCGGCGGGGGTTGGGCACTTGTTCGAGGGTAATGGCCCAAGCGGGCTGCGGGAGCCACAGCGATACACTGAGCAAGACTGCCGCCCAAACTTTTGGCATGGCTCACCTGGCTGAGCGCTGCCTTGGTTTTAGCACAGCCCCTTTGGATGGAGATGCATCTGCAACACGGAACTGTCTAGAGGCGTCTTGACAGTGCCTTTACGGGCTCGTTTGTGGACTGCGTAAGAATCCCCCCCTTTAGGCGGTGGGAGTGTCAAGAACGCAACCACTTCCAAAGTTATCCCGAATACCAATGAGACGAACACCCCCTCACCCCTAGCCCCTCTCCCAGAGGGAGAGGGGGGAAGTGGATCTTGCCGTTCTCTATCACTCAGGGTCAGCTATCCCTGCCGGATCCTCCCAGTGAAGCGGATCCGGCCAGGTTTCTTCTTGCCATTCCACCTCAAAGCACTCCTGGGCCATTTGGAGAAAATGTTCCATCAAAGCAGGGATCCCCGGCGCTGTGGGGCAAAGGTCGTACAGGCCAATCACCTGCGAGCCGGGCAGGTATCGTTCCCACAGCTCGAAATTGGGCCGCAACAGCAGGGATCCCTGTTGCAGGATCCCCCAGGGTTGCCACAGTTGGGCGTTGCCCATCAGCTTTTTGCCTCCCCAGCTGAGATCGGCGCGGGTACGGGCAGCAAAGCAACTGGTTTTGTTGCGGTAGCCCGAATCTAGGGTTGGGCGGTTCTGGCCATGGGTTCGGTTGTGAGCGAGGATTGGATCCACCTCAACGCCCAGTTCTGCCAGCCCCTTTACCCAAAAGCGGCAGCAGAAGTCGTACACCGAGGCCCGCTGCAAACGGGGCAGCCGAGCTTGGAGGTAAGACAGGGGCAGCACCAGGCTGTAGGTGAGCTCTGCTCCATCTTCAGCCGCCTGGTGTAAGACCGCTCTTCCGCCAGTGGGACGGCGCACCACCGGAATCCCTGGCGCTGGATCCGGCCAGGCCTGGTGCCGTCCCAGCGAGAGGGTAAGCCGATCCCAGCCGTAAAAGCGCAAATAGGGTCTAGGGGCGTGGCGCAGCCGCTGCAAAAGCCAGGTATCTTGCTCCATTTGCCAGGTGCCGGCGGCTACGCAATAGGGCAGCCAGTAGCCTGGGGATCCCATCCTGATCGCGCCGCGGCTCAAGCTTTGGGAAACTCAGCCTGGAGCTGCTCATCGTACTCATCGGCCAAGCTGGCCACAAGGGTGATGGCGCGCGAGATCTCGCCGGCGCTGATCCCTTCCAGGGTGCGGTGGTGGTTGAGTACCACTTGGTTGTTCCAGATGCAAAAGCGCGCTTCCAGAGTGTCGCTCCAATTTTTCTCCAGCAGCTTCTGCATGAGCTTAGCCGGCTCTGCCACCGGCAGAGAGAGAACGGGAGACCAGACCAACAGGGTATCTTCGGGGGATTCGCCGCTCAGGTGGACGAACACTTCCACGCTGCCGTAGGTGAATTTCCAGGTGTGCCCCTGCTCGTGGTTCTCATAGGCGGCATCCTCCTTGAGGCTGGAAACCACCGCCGAGACGATCTCAACATAGCGAACAGGTTCCTCCAACACCGAAAAAACCTCTGGAGAACGGTCAACGAGCGGCTCGCTGTAGGCCATGATCTTTCCCCTACTCCCTGTCCAACCACCTTAACTATACTGCCTAGCACCCCGACCTAGTCGGTCGCCTCTCTCTCGGGATCCGGCTTGGGCCAGAATGGAGCTGTTCGACGTTGGGAAAGCGGCTGATGCCCCAGATTCAAGTGCAAGGACGCACCCTCGTCTGTGAGGTGGGCACCAACCTGCGCCAGGTGCTGCTGCAGGCCGGGATCCTCCTCTACAACCCACCGGCTCATGTCCTCAACTGCCGCGGTCTGGGCACCTGTGCCGTACAGATCGAAGGGGCTGTCTCCCCCATGGGCTGGCGAGAACGGGCCCGTCTATCTTTGCCACCCCATCAACCCCCATCCACCTCGGCGGCGCAGAGCAGCAACGGGCTGCGCTTGGCCTGTCAAGTACAGGTGGTGGGAGATCTGAAGGTCACCAAATGGCCAGGCATGTGGGGGCAGCGGATCCCTACGGCCTCTCAAACCTGAGGAAAGCGCTATGGCATCTCCATCCCACTCCCCCCCGAAGGCTGTTGGCATTTTGGGAGCTCTGCCGGAAGAAGTGGCCATGCTTGCCGAAGCGATGGAAACTCGCTCCATTCATCACCACCTGGGGCGGCAGTTCCATCAGGGATCCCTGGCTGGCCAACCGGTGGTGGTGGTTCAAGGGGGGGTAGGTAAGGTACGGGCAGCAACCACGGCAGCTCTGCTGGTGACCCATTTTCCTTTGCGGGGCATCATCTTTACTGGCGTGGCCGGCTCCTTAGCCGATCACCTCCAGATGGGGGATGTGGTGCTGGCCCATGCTGCCATCGAGCACGATTTCGGCACAGGACGCCCTGAGGGCTTTGTCTTAGGGATCGACTTCATCCCTGAACTGCGCTACCCTCTGGCAGAAGCCGATAGCGCCTTCTACGACTTAGTCGTGGCCCAATCGGAGCGGATCCCTCTTCACTCCCTACACGGACGGCAGCCGGTCATCCACCAAGGCCTGGTGGCCACCGGCGACGTGTTCGTAGCCGACGCCGAGCTGCGCCGCCAAATTCGCGAGCGCACCGGGGCACTGGTGGTGGAGATGGAAGGGGCAGCCGTGGTGCGGGTGGCTCAAGAGGCCGGGATCCCTTGTCTGCTGGTGCGCTCGGTCAGCGACGCGGGGGATGAAACCGACTTCCTCAGTTTTTTTCAGGTGGCGGCGCTAAATTCAGCAGCCGTTGTCCACACTGTCTTGCAAAGCTTACCCCACCTCTCCTCCTAAGCCTGCTGCCTCGTCCAGCTCCCCCAGCAGCAGAGGATCTTAGAACGAGGCAGAGCCCCAGCCCTTTCCCCGCACGAGCGACCTTTTTCGGTCTCGGTACAGTTATGTAGCCAGAGTCGGAGCGAAAGGATTTGAACCTTCGACCCCCACTACCCCAAAGTGGTGCGCTACCAAGCTGCGCTACGCCCCGACGCACCTAAGCCAGAGAGAATCTCTGGAGGTGCTTTACTAATCTAGCTTTTAGAACTGGATCTCGGCAAGGGGGAGGTCTTGGTGGCCGGATCCTGTAGAAGACATGTTAGCTTAGTTAGGCTGTTAAAATACCACACGCCCGAGCCACCGGGTGTCCCCAACGGGGATCCGTTCGGGCGGAGGCCAACCCGTAGGAGACAACCAACTCATGAGCATAGTCAGTTTGCCTCAACTGCTGGAGGCAGGAGTACACTTCGGCCACAAGGCCAGCCGCTGGAACCCCAAGATGCGGCCCTACATTTTCGCCGAGCGCAACGGCATTCACATCATCGACCTGGTGCAGACGGCCCGTTACCTCAACGAAGCCTATGAATACGTGCGGGAGGGGGCCGAAAAGGGGTGGCGTTTCCTGTTTGTCGGCACCAAACGGCAAGCCGCCGGGATCATTGCCCATGAGGCCACCCGCTGTGGCAGCTACTACGTCAACCAGCGCTGGCTGGGGGGCATGCTCACCAACTGGGCCACCATCAAAACCCGCATCGACCGCCTCAAGGAAATCGAGGAGATGCAGAGCAGCGGCCTGCTGGATCGCCTGCCCAAGCAAGAAGCGGCCCGCCTAAAACGGGAATTGGCCAAGTTGGAGAAGTACTTGGGCGGCATCAAAACCATGCGCAAGCTCCCCGACGCGGTGATCATCGTCGATCAGCGGCGGGAGGCCAACGCCGTTCAGGAATGTATCAAGCTCAAGATTCCAATCATCTCACTGCTGGATACCAACTGCGATCCTGACCTGAGCGATGTCTTCATCCCCTCTAACGACGACGCCATCCGAGCGATTAAGCTGATTGTAGGCAAGCTGGCCGATGCCATCTATGAAGGGCGACACGGGCAGCTCGACACAGTCGAAGAGGATGAGTACGACTACGAGGGGGCTATGGACATGGATCTGGAGGATGACATTCTGGAAGATATGGAGGATGAAGAGGAGGGGGATCCCGACGAGGGCGAGTGACCCTTGGGACGAGAGCAGGGATCCCGTGCGGTTCGAGTTACTCCCTGTTCATCCTTTCTCCGGAAGACTGTATCCTTAAAATCTAGATTCATCCTTTGTTCTGCTCCTGGCTATCCTCTACATCCAGCCACATCCTTTCTGCCTCTTTGTACGATGTGAGATTTGAGGAACCCTCATGAGTATTGATGCCAAATTGGTTAAAGAGCTGCGCGAAAAGACGGGCGCAGGCATGATGGACTGCAAAAAAGCCCTGGAAGAGTCCGGTGGCGATATGGAGAAAGCCATCACCTGGCTGCGGCAGAAAGGGTTGGCAGGGGCAGCCAAAAAGGCCGGTCGCGTCGCGGCTGAGGGGGTTGTCGATAGCTACATCCACTTCGGCAACCGGATCGGTGTGTTGGTGGAGGTGAACTGCGAGACGGATTTTGTGGCCCGCAACGAAGACTTTAAGAAGCTGGTGCAAGATATTGCCAAGCAGATTGCCGCCTGCCAAAGTGTGGAGTACGTCAGCATCGACCAGATCCCTCCCGAAGTGGTGGAGCGGGAAAGGGCCATCGAGATGGGCAAAGAGGATCTGGCCAGCAAGCCTGAAAACGTGCGGGAAAAGATTGTGCAAGGCCGCATCGAGAAGCGCCTGAAAGAGCTGTCTTTGATGGATCAGCCCTTTATTAAAGATTCCTCGATTACCGTAGAGGAATTGGTGAAGCAGCACATTGCCAAGCTAGGGGAAAACATCCGGGTGCGGCGGTTTGCCCGCTTCGTTTTGGGAGAAGGGATCGAGAAACAGGAAGCGGATTTTGCCGCTGAAGTGGCTGCTCAGGCCGGTCTCAAGCCGGCAGAGCCAGCGCAAGGGGCAGAACCTGTCGCTGACCAAGCTGCTGCCGAGACTACTACTGAGGTGGTTGTTCCTGAACCGGCTGCCGAGAGCAAGCCAGCCAAAAAAGGCTCCAGCAAGAAGAAAAAATAGCTCTATTTCCGATGGATCCCTGAATTTACCCCAGTGGGCGGCAGCAGTGCCACTCTGCTTCTCCCACCATGGCAAGCCGGCTGAGCAGGTTGAGGCTTTCTGGATGGAGTTTCCCTATTTTTTGCCTTGGCACGGCCAACTACAACACGCTAGGGTGACAGGCGGTCATTTTGGATCTTGGGCATGAGCTGTATCCTACGCAATGCGTTGATCCGCACCGGCACAGGCTACGAAACCACAGATGTGCGCATCGAGGGGGAACGGATTGCTGCTATCGATAAAGGGTTACCCGCAACGGGCACAGACAGCCTAGAACTGGAGGCCGGCAACCAACTCTTGCTGCCGGGCTTTGTCAATGCCCACACCCATTCTTCCGAGCTGTGGCAAAGAGGGATCATCCCGCCCTACCCGCTGGAGCTGTGGCTGGCGCAACTGCACGAGTACGCGCCGCCGGATCCGGAAAAGATCTACCTCAGCGCGCTGGCAACGGCGGTGGAGACCCTGCTCAGCGGCGGCACGACGGTGGTGGATCATCTCATCCTCATCCCCGGCCAGGAGCTGGCCACCCTCGAGGCGGCGGTGCGGGCCTACCGAGAAGTCGGGATCCGCGCCTTCATCGGTCCCCTGCTTCAGGATCAGGCCCTCTCCACCTGCCTGCCCGGCGGTTCATCCTTCGCTGGCGGGGCGGCAGCCTATCCCCTGAGCACCTCAGAGGTGCTGGCCCTGGTGGAAGAGGCGGTTGAGAAGTACCACCGCCCGGAAGAGGGCATCACCCTGATGGTGGCCCCCACCGGCATCCAACTCTGTTCTGACAAGCTGTTTGAGGGCTGCGCAGAGTTGAGCCAGAAGTATGACCTCCCCCGCCATGCCCACCTGCTGGAAACCCGCGCCCAGCAGAGGTTGGCCCAGGAAAAATACGGCTGCAGCGCAGTCGAGCACCTGGAGCGCTTGGGCTACCTAGACCGGAAAACCTCGCTGGCCCACTGTGTCTGGCTTACCGATGCCGATATCGAGATCTTGGCCCGCACCGGCTCTACGGTTGTTCACAACCCCTTGAGCAACCTACGCCTGGGCAGTGGCATCGCCCCCATCCTCAAGTACCGGCGGGCGGGGGTGAATGTGGCCTTTGGCTGCGATGGATCCGCCAGCAATGACTCCCAGGATCTCTTGGAGGCCATTAAAATCGGCACCATCCTGCACAACATCACGGATCCCGACTACCGCCACTGGATCTCGCCCCGCGAGAGCGTCGAGATGGCCTCCCGCGGTGGGGCCATTGGCCTAGGGCTGGGAGAGAAGCTGGGATCCCTGGAGGTGGGCAAGCAGGCGGATCTGGTGCTTTACGATCTCACCCAACTGTCGCTGTTGCCCCGTACCGATCCCATCGGGCTGCTGGTGCTGGGCCGGCCCACCCAGGTGGTGCACAGCGTCTGGGTTAGAGGGAAACGGGTGGTGGCCAACGGCGAGGTAACGACGGTGGACGTGGCCCAGTTGCGGCAGGAGCTGTTCGAGCACAGCCACTGGGATCCCTTCCGTCGCTCGCAGCAGGCAGCACAACTGGAGGCCCGCTACCGCCAGGTGATGGGTCTGCCAGAATAGCCCTAGAGTTGCCGGGGCCGACCGTGGGAGGAGCAGCCGACTGGGCTAGAGCTACCGAACAGGTGAAGCAGCAGGCGCTGGCGCTGGGCTTTGACAAGGTCGGCATCGCCAGTGCGGCGGATCCCCCTGACTTGGCGGGCTTGCGGGCCTGGCTGGCGGCGGGCATGGCCGCCGACATGGCCTGGATGGCCGATCCGCGGCGAATGGATCCAGAGCGGGTGCTGCCGGGGGTGCAATCTCTGGTCTGTGTGGCCCTCAACTACTACACCCCCATCTGCCACAGTCGGGATCCGGGCAAGGGCAAAATCTCCCGCTATGCCTGGGGGCGGGACTACCACCGCGTGCTGGGGCGGCGGCTGAAGCAGCTCCACCTCTGGATGCAAGCCCAGTTCCCGGATTATCGAGGCCGATTCTATGTGGATACCGGCCCGGTGGCGGAAAAGCCCTGGGCCATGCGGGCGGGCTTGGGCTGGATTGGCAAAAACGGCCTCTTGCTCACCCGCGAGTACGGCTCCTGGGTTTTCCTGGGGGTGATCTTGACAACTCTCCCCCTGCTCCCCGACCGTCCCCATACTGCCCACTGCGGCACCTGCAGCCGCTGCCTGGAAGCCTGCCCCACCCAGGCCATCGTCAGCCCAGGGGTGGTGGATTCCCGCCGCTGCATTGCCTACCACACCTTAGAGAGCCATGCTGAGCGGATCCCTGCCGAAATTGCCCAGAACCTGCACAATTGGGTGGCCGGCTGCGACATCTGCCAAGAGGTCTGCCCTTGGAACCAGCGCTTTGCCCGCCCCAGCCGGATCCCGGATTTTCAGCCTTACCCTTGGAACGTTGCCCCCGATCTCCAAGAACTGGCGCGGATCGGCGACGAGGAGTTTGACCGCCGCTTCCCCGCCTCTGCCCTGCGCCGCCTCAAGGCCCACCGGCTGCGCCGCAACGCCCAAGCTGCTCTCCGAGCCCATCCCACCTCTGCAGCCTGCAGCAACGATTTGGAAGCCCTCTCTACCTAATTTGGATATCCTTTTCCAACAGGATCTGGGGATCCCTACCCTTGGGCCTGGGCCGGCACCGGAAAACGGTGGGGCTGTTGTCTCCGGGCTGGGGACGCAAGCTAGCATACAGGTCTTATCCTCTTTTTTGGGATCCCAGTGCTGGGCTGAAGAGCGTCAGGCGTCCACGCCCTAGCGCCTCCTATTGGTTTCCCCTCTTCTTAGACCCTAACCCTGCATGGATAACGATTACGAAGACTATTACCCCGGCTACCGGCAGGCCAATAGCTACAACCTACTGCAATCTGGGTGGAAGCCCCTGTACCGCCATTTCGATGCCGAGTATTTCTGGCAACTGGCGATGCAGGATCCCTGGGCGTTGGCCGAGAAATTTTTGGATGTGTGCAGCGATGTTGCCAATGCGGTAGGACGTAGAGAGTACAGCCCGCTGGCCAACTTTCTCAACTTATTTTCAGAGAACACCCGTTACGAGATCGAAGAGTTTTGGAATAGCATCACCCCACCTCTGCCCGGCCCCGACTATACAGTATTTCAAGATCAGCTCTCCACGGAGACGCCGATTCGGCAGCAGGTGAGCCGCGATCAAATTCCCATCGATTACGTTTTAAGGCGCCTGCAGGAAATGACCGTTCTCAGAGTTTTGGCGCATCTGGGGCGACCGGCGCAGATCGTGCAATTCTATATGGAGCGCTACTTCTACTATCCGGTCGAGCGTTTCAGCAGTTGGGAGGAAATCAGCAGCCCGGGCACCACCTATGCCTTCTGGCCAGAGCACCAGATTTGGCTGCAAGTTCAGACCACCCATCACAACCGTCGCCGCTACACCCTGCTGGGCGTGGATCTCAGGCCCTTAATTCGCAAGGTTACTTACAATCTGGCGGTGATGGTGAGCGGCTACCAAAGCCGGATCGGGCAAGTCTACAGCCCCTATCCAATCAGTTCTTTTCCCGCTGAAATTCAGGCCTTTACCGATCAAGTACAACAGCAGATTCTACAGCAGGAGCGATTGGCGGTCTTGGTGCACGGGATCCCAGGTACAGGTAAAACGGCCTGGACGCAAGCGGTGGCCCACGAGCTGCTGGTGCCCCTGGGCTATGTGGTGTTTATCTTGGATCACGAAGCCGTACAGGAGTTCATCGCGCCCCCCTACCTGGAGCGGGTCTGCTTGATCATCAACGAAGCCGATAACCTCGCCCAAGACCGAGCCAGCGAGGTGGCCCAGCAGAGCACCAAAACCGAACGCATCCTCAGCCTGCTGGATGGCACCCTTCACCAAAGCGTGCTCGATCCCGATTATCTCGACTGCAGGCAGAGGCTGGTGGTGTTGATGACCTGCAACACGACCGAGCGCCTGGATCCGGCCGTTTTGCGCAAAGGGCGGGTGGACTTGATCCAAGAGTTTACCCACCGCTTTGTTTGAGCTGTGTCGGCATCTACCCGGTTTAGCCGCTGGGGCCAATCTTCGATTTGGGTCGGGCTTGGGTGGGCTAGGTAGCCCGCAGTTGAACCGGCATGACCAAATAGCAGAGGCGCGTCGCTCCAATTGGCTTCCAGATGGCCGGCTGAGTGGCGCCGTTCAGCTCCAGGCTCACCTGCTGCGTATGAAACACCTTAAGGGCCTCCAGCAGGTAGCGCACATTAAAAGCCAGCTCCAGGTCAGGGCCGGACATCTGTACCGGCAGAGATTCCTCGCCGCTGCCCACATCGGGCGCCTCGGTGCTGATGCGTAGGGTTTGGGTTGCCTCAGAAAGGTTGAACTTGATGATGTCGTTCCGCTGGGCAGCAAACACCCCCACCCGCTCCAAGGACTCGATCAAAGGCCGACGCTCCAGGGTTACATGCCGCTCAAATTGCCGCGGGATCAGGCGGTTGTAGTCGGGGTACTGGCCCTCCAAAAGGCGGCTGGTAATCCGCTGCTGGCACTGAGTGCCGCCGGCGCCCAAAATAAATTGCACCTGCGACCGGTCAAACCGCAGTTCCACTGCAGAAGCGGCCGTCTGGGCAGCGAGGATGCGCTCCACCTCTCGTAGAGTCCGAGCGGGAATGGTGAAATCCAGTTTTGTCCCCCCAGCAGCCAAATCAACTGGGATCCCTTCGGCCTCCACCTGAACCATCGCCAGGCGATGTCCATCGGTGGCTGCAAACTCCAGCCGCGGCGGATCCCCGGTTAAGAGCTTGACATGTACACCCGTAAGCACTTGCTTGGTGTCATCACCGGAAGCGGCAAAGAGGGTTTGGCCAATCCCTTGCAGCAAGCTCTCGATGGGCAGCTCAAGGATCTGGGCGGCCAAGCTCTCCTCCTCAGCATCGGCAGTGCGGAGCGCTATCTCGGGCAAGGTGGGATACTCTTCCGCAGGCATGCCGCGTAGCTGGTACTGTCCGGCGGCCGATGTAAGGGTCACAGCAGCGCTCTCCGGAGCTTGGCTAACACCGATCGGGCCGCTGGGCAGGCGGCTGACGATGTCGCTGAGCAGCTTGGCCGGCAGCGTGGTGCGACCGGATCCCTTCACCTCGGCCTCGAACTCGCTGCGAATGCACAAGTTCAAGTCAAAGGCCGTCAGAGCAACTCGCTGTGCCTCTGCGCTTGCCTCTACCAGCACGTTGGCCAAAACCGGCAGGGCAGGACGGCTGGCAACGGCTCGGCTAACTGCAGCAAGGTGATGGCTGAGCGCAGCTTGCTCACAGGTGAAGCAAAGACCGCCGGCAGGTAGATCGACAGCCTCGCTGAAAGACTCTGTCCCGTTGACGGGAAAGGGATACCCAGAGCTGCCGTCGCGCGGGGCAGACGCGGGCGAGCTGGCTTCGACTTCCCAATCCACAGGACGTTGAGCTTGCACCATTGGGGACTTGCGAGCTGAATATGCCTATCCTACACCGCCTGCTTCCCACGGATCCCTCCCTGCCCAGACGAGTTTTGCAAAAAAATTTTCTTCGCGCGCGCAGGATAAAGTTAAAAACCACGATCCCTACCCAATTTAATTTTTTGATCTAGTAGTAGTAGGGGCTGTGGAAACTGTGGAAATTGATCGGAAAAGCCTTGCGCCACAAGCTTTTGATCGTATTCCCCACCTGTGGAAAAACTGTGGATAACTTGGCCAATTTTCCACAAGGTATAAATACTCTGTGGATAACTCGGGGGGTTTTTCCACAAGTTTTCCACAGATTTTTGGAGTTTTCCACAAGTTTTCCACAGGCCGAGAGGATAAAAATGTTGTTATTCCCTGACAAATTCATAAAACTTAACACACAACCGGTGTAGGATGCCCTAATCTAGTATCCCACTGCTCTAGATGTGGCCTGGGGATCCTATGAAGGCTGGGGGCGGCCTTTGGGGGGTTCCACGGGTTTTCCACAGGTTGCTTGGGAAAACCATGGCAGCCTTTGGCTGGCTGGGCCCGCCAGACCAAAAGTCCGCATCGAGCTCAGGTGCGGCGGAAGCTGCTGGTCGCGAGCTCCCGTTTGGCAAGGTTACTGTCACTTCAGCTTCAGCCAGGGCAGTTTGCCTATGCTCAACTGCCCATAGCCAGACAGGGTCGCTTCTCCAGAAGCGTGGATGCCTTGTTTCAAGATGAGTTTCAAGATGAAAACAACCGTTTGCAAACGGCAGTCAAAGGTCAATTGGCTACTGCCCAGCCGTTAGGGCAAAAGGATCCCCTGCTCAATTTCGGAGTTTGAGTCTTCAGTTACTTCTTCCGGCTGCAGCGGGGCCTCTTGGCAGCGCTCCATGGCCTGAAGTAGAAGGGCTTCCCCTTCTTGCAAGGTTTCGATGCGGCAGAGAAGGGCGCGAAACTGAGAGGCACCGGCAAAATCCTTGATGTACCAGGTCATGTGCTTGCGGGCCTGACGGATGCCACGTTCTCCCTTATACTCCCAGAGGCCTCGCAAGTGTTCTAAAGCCATTTGAATCCGATCCAGGGGGGTAGGAGCTGGTCTTTCTTGGCCGGTTTTCAGGAAGTAATCGATTTGCCCCACTAGGAAGGGGTAGCCCATGGTGCCGCGGGAGCACATCACGCCGTCGGCGCCGGTTTCCTCCAGACACTTCACCGCTGCAGCGGCCGAGAAAATATCCCCATTGGCGATTACCGGAATGCGCAGATGCTCTTTGACGCGGCGAATCCAATCCCAACGGGCTTTGCCGTTGAACCCCTGAGCCCGTGTCCGGCCATGCAAAGTCAGCAATTGCGCTCCGGCCTCCTGCAGCCGGTGGGCAAAATCCAGGATGTTGATCTCCTGATCCGACCAACCCAGGCGAGTTTTCACCGTTACGGGCACGGACACAGCCTTAGCCACCGCTTCCACAATCCGGGCTGCTGTGTCTGGCTCCCGCAGCAAGGCAGAGCCACCGCCATTTCTGGTAATCTTGTTTACTGGGCAGCCCATGTTGATATCTACCAAGGTCGCCCCTTCATCTACCGCCATGCGAGCTGCTTCCGCCAAAAAGTGGGGTCGGCAGTCGAACAACTGAATGCCGATGGGCTGCTCCCCCTCGCCCACTTCCATGATGCGGGGTAGCTCGCGGGCATAGTGCAACCCCGTCGCGTTCACCATTTCGGTGTAGACCAAGCTTTGCGGGGCAAAGCGGCGTACCAGCCCCCGAAACACTTTGTCGGTTACTCCCGACAGGGGTGCCTGAAAGACACGACTGAAAATCTTCACCCCACCAATCTCAAGGGGTTGGGCCATTCGAGCTTGCAATTGCGGCGAAAGCTGCAGGCTCATCGGGATCCGGAGAAAGCAACCAGCAACTTATCCTTCTTTGTTGACAAAGTAAAGAAGACCCAGGATGCGCGCCCGTTTGATGGCAGTAGACAGCTCCCGCTGCTGCTTGGCGGTCAGGCCGGTGATGCGGCGGGGCAGAATTTTGCCTCGCTCGGTTACAAATTTCTTGAGCAGCTCAACATCGGTGTATTTGATCGGCTCTCCCGGCTTGATGGGAGACAGGCGGCGACGAGCGTAAACCATAGGTCAGGAGAACGGTAAAGCGGCTTGAACTACTTGATCTCTTTATGGACGGTGTGGCGGTTGCACTTGGGGCAGAATTTCTTCAGCTCCAAGCGGGCCGTGGTGTTACGGCGATTTTTGGTGGTGGTGTAGCGGTTCACCCCTGGAGAACGCTTATTGACGTTGGTGCGGCACTCCGTACACTCCAGGGTAATGATGATGCGAGCACCCTTTGCTTTGGCCATAGTGGATCCCAAGGTGGAGGAAGTAAAAGCACTTGAGAACCCCCAACCCCAGGGGTTGAGGCTGGAGGTGGGTTCACCTCGTAAGCGCGATCACCAATTATCCAACTTTTCTTTGACGGAATCAACCCAGTTTTTGACTTGCTTGCCGGTTTGTTGTCTTAGGCTGCGGGTGTTTCGATCCACGTCCTTGCTCAGGCGCTGCATCTGCTGGGAAAGATCGCGCACTGCCTCATTGCGTTGAGCTTGGCGCAACAGCTCGCGAGCAGCGGACTTGACGTCCTCGGCGGCGTCTCCCTCCAGGATGTCCTGCAGCAACCGCAGGGCTTTCTTATCTAAGTGGTAACCCTGCTCCGATTCCACCACCAGGGTGCGCCCGGCGCGGTCGTGGATGCTCTGGCGTTTTTCCTTGTCGAAGAAGGCAAACAGCCCATCGGCCGCCAGGGGCACCAGCAGGGCTTCCGTGAGCACAAATAGGGAGAGCACCCCCTCGCGGGCCAGGGAGCGAACCAGGTGGGGTGGGGCCTCGGTTTCGGGATCCAAGGTTTTGAGGTTCAGCAGCCATTTGCCAAGGCTTTGGCCAGCGGGGCGGGATTGGAAGTAGCCGCGGTTCACCAGCCAGGTGGCGAAGAAGGCGATGTAGCCGGTCATGTCCACGGCGCCCGCATCGGCTCCCACCAGAGAAGCCAAGCCCTGCGCCAGGTAGGAGACCCCCAGCCCCAGCCCAAAATCCAGGGCAAAGGCCCCGATCCGTTTGCCCCAGGGGGCCAGTTTGGGCAGGTTTTCCTCGGCCTGGGGCGAGCTGGCTGCTTGGGAAGCCGGTCGCTCTGCTTGTACAGGAGGCAAGGAGGTTGCCGGGGGCAAGGCGCTGAAAGCTTGCCACTCGCTGGCGTTTTGATCCAGTTGCTTAGTTTTGGGCCGCTCTGGAAATGGAGGCCGTTCAGGATAGGGTCTGGGATCCGTCATCGCAGGTTGAGGCTGTCAGTCCTATCATTCTAGCTAGCAAGGCGGGTCTAGACCCCCACCGGCAGGGGAGCAGGGCTGCGGCGCGGGATCGCGTAGGTCATCCGATCCCGGGCCAGAATTGTGTTGGGAAAAATCGCTTGAGCTTCCGCCAGCAAGTCTTCTAGGGTGATGGGAGCTTCGGGGGTGTAGCGGGGACTGAAGTGGGTGAGGATGAGGGTCTGGGCCTTGGCTTCGGCGGCCACCCGCGCGGCCATGGCGGCAGTGGAGTGCTTGGCGCGCTGGGCCAGTTCGCGATCCGCTTCGGCGTAGGTGGCCTCGTGGATGACCAGGTCAGCAGCACGGGAGAGATCGACGGCGTTGCGGCAGAAGATGGTGTCGGTGCAGTAGGAGAACTTGCGCCCTGGGATGGGATCCCCCACATAATCTCGCCCGTGGAAGTGGCGGCCCTGCCAGAAGATGGATTGCCCGGCCTTGAGCTGGCCGTAGAGGGGGCCGGGCGGGATCCCGTCGGCCTGAGCCTTGGCCACGTTAAAGGTGCCTGGCCGATCCTGTTCCACCACGCGGTAGCCGAAGGCGGGCACCCGGTGATCCAGGGGCGCGCAAAAAACCCAATATTCTGGATCCTGAAGAATGAGACCTGTTTCTACGGTGTGAACCCGGAAGGAATAGGGGATCCGCGTCTCGCTGTAGCGCAGCACCGCCTTCAGGTACTCTTCCAGGCCGGGGGGGCCGTAGATGTCGATGTGCTGGGGGGTACTGCCCAGGCCACAGGAGGCCAACAGCCCCGGCAGGCCGTAGATGTGATCCCCGTGCATGTGGGTGATGAAAATGCGGCGCAACTGGCTGGGGCGCAGCTCGTCTAGCCGCAACAGTTGGTGTTGGGTGCCCTCGCCACAATCAAACAGCCACCATTCCGACCGCTGCGGAAACTGCACCGCCACGCCAGAGACATTGCGCTGGCGGGTGGGCATGCCGGAGCTGGTGCCCAAGAAGGTAACACGAATGGCGTTGGGATCCGTCACAAGGGCAGAACGGTAAAGTTGAAGGAATGGGATCCCTAGCTTATCAACTGTTCCTGCCGCGCGCAGGGAAAAGACGGCCCAAAACCCTTGTTAGGATGAAAAGTAAGTGTCAGCTTTCCCGCCATGATCACCTTGACCGAGAGCGCCATCCAAGAGCTAAAACGCCTGCGCAGCAAGTACGAGAAAGAGGGATCCCAGCCCATCCTACGGCTGGGGGTCAAGCCCAGCGGCTGCTCTGGCCTCTCTTACGTGATGAACTTCGAGCCCCAGGCCAACCCTGATGACCATACCTTTGACTTTGGCGAGCTCCGCGTGGCAGTGGATCCCTTGAGCATGACTTTGATCCAGGGCCTCACCGTCGACTTTTCCGAGGATCTGTTGGGGGGCGGTTTCAAATTCAAGAACCCCAACGCGGTGGCTAGCTGTGGCTGCGGCACTTCCTTTGCCACCGCCGAAACTGCCGCTGCCGTCGGCCATTGATCACATCCTGCCGGACGACTCTAGGCTGGGCAGGCGGAGTACAAAACACGTCCACCCGTCCTCGCTGCTGACTCGAACGTGGCCCTTGAGATGCTCCACCCACTGCTTCACCAAAGCCAACCCCAGGCCGCTACCTGGCTGGGCCCAGGGATCCGCAGTGGGCACGCGGTAGAAGCGCTCGAAGAGGCGGGGCAGATGTTCCGGCTCGATCTGAGCGCTGTTGCCGATCTTAAACTCAACCCCTCCAGGGATTGGCTGAACCCCTATACGGATCGTGCCACCTGGCTGGGTAAACTTGCAGGCGTTGTCCAGCAGTTCTTTGAGGATCTGGGTCAGGAGCTGCGGATGGCTGTAAAACCGCCAGGGGGAGGGGGGCAGATCCCCCACCTGCAGCGTGAGGGAGCGGGCCTGGGTGGATTGCTGCGCCGACTCGATCAAGCTGTGCCAGAGGTGGGGCAGGTCAATAGCTGCAACGGCAGAGCCCAGGTCTTTCCCTTCCAGGCCCTGCAGATCCAATAGGCGGTTGATGAGCTGGATTTCGGCCTCGCACTCCTGCAGGGCAATGTCCCGGTATTGCCGCTGCTTCTCGTTGAGGGGGGTGCGGCCCAGGAGTTCCAGGGCTAGCTTGATCTTGGTCAAAGGCGTGCGCAGCTCGTGGGAGACCGTGGCCAGAAAGTGGTCTTTGAGGCGGTTGAGCTGCTCCAGATCTGCCACCTGGCAGGCCAGTTGGGCGGTGCGCTCCTGCACCTTGGCTTCCAGTTCCTGGTTAAGCTGCTGCAGACGGCGCTGGGCCTGGTTGGCTTGCAGCAAGTGGCGCAGCCGCCGCTTCAAAACCGACCAGTGGATGGGCTTGGGGATGTAGTCGCTGGCACCGGCGGCAAAGGCCTCACTGACAAAGGCTTCGTCTTCTAAAGCGGTGACGATTAAAATTGGCATGTCGGGGTTTTGGGCGTGGAGGCGACGGCAGCACTCAAACCCATCCAGATCCGGCATCACCGCATCCAGGAGCACCATGTCCGGCTGATGGCGGCTTACGACTTCTAGACAAGCCAAGCCGCTGTCCGCTTCTACAACTTGGTAGCCTTCCCGCTCCAGGGCATAGCGAGCCAAAAGCCGCTGGCTGGGATCATCGTCGGCAATCAGCAGCAGTGGCTTTTCCTCGGCTCCAGAGAAGCTCCCTCCCCGCCGATCTGACATAGGCTTGGCATTAAGCTTCTGCATGGGTACTGGCAACAGGAGAAGGCCCAGACGCGGCAGCCGATAACTCCAGGGTAACTCGCTGGTACTCGGCTTCCAACCGTTGCAAGGCCTGCTTCAGGGTATCCCAGTTTACAAAAGCGGGAGAGGGGTGGCGAGAGAGGTTCTCCAGCTCCTGACACATCTGAGCTAGCGACTTGGCCCCCAGGGTGCTGCTGCTGCCCTTGAAGCGGTGGGCCAGTTGGGCCACGGTTTGGGCATCTTGCCGCTCCAGAGCCTGGCGCAGGGATCCCAGCAGGGCCTGGCTGTCTTGCTGGTAGGTTTGCACCATCTCCTGCCAGTCTTCGGGGGATCCCAGCATGCTGCGTAGGCTGGCCAGGGTGTCGGGATCCAAGGCTGGCTCCGGTTTTTCTTCCGTGCAAGAAGAAGAGATTTCCTGCAAAGCGCGCTCCAGCACAGCCGGCTGCAGGGGCTTGGTCAGGTAGCCGTCGACGCCGGCGGCCTCGGCAGCAGCACGGCTTTCCAGGAAAGCATCGGCGGTGAGGGCAAGAATGCGTGGCTGGCGATCTGGGGGAAGTTCGCTGCGGATGCGGCGGGTGGCGGCCAGGCCGTCCAGCTCCGGCATGTGCAGATCCATCAAGACCAGGTCGTAGGCGCGCAGTTGCAGCGCCTGCAGGGCTTCCAGGCCATTGGCCACGATGTCCGGCTGATAGCCCAGCCGCTCCAGCATTAGGCGGATGACTTTTTGGTTAACGGGGTTGTCCTCGGCTACCAGGATGCGCAACGGGCAGCGGCTGGCCAAAGGCAGCGGGGGCTCCAAGGGGGAAGTAACGGCAGGCACTTTTTCCTGGCAAAGCAGAGCCCGCAGTTGCGAGGCCTTGACCGGCTTGCTCAGGGCAGGAAAAGAGCCAGAGCTTGCCAGAGCCGCGCTGCGGGCCACCAGCAGCAAAGGCCTCAGGGGGGGCTGCTCCTGCTGCAGAGCCTTGGCCAGGGCCAGTCCATCGCCGTCAGGCAGGCTGGTATCCACCAGGGCCAGGTCAAAAGTCTGGGCCTTGGCCAGGGCTTGGGCTTCTGTTGCAAAGCTGCAGGCCGTTACCTGCATCCCCCAAGCCTGGAGCAGGCGAGCCAGGAGCTGCCGTTGGCTGGCGTTGTCTTCCACCAACAAAACCCGCTTGCCGGCTAGAGCAGCATCGAGGGCTGGGGCTGCCAAGAGGGCCGGATCCGGAACACGCAGCGGGACACGGAAACCAAAGGTGGATCCCTGGCCCGGCTGGCTTTGCACCCAGATCTCTCCGCCCATCAGTTGACAGAGGCGCTGGCTGATGGCCAAGCCCAAGCCCGTGCCGCCGTAGCGGCGGCTGATGGAGCTGTCCACCTGGCTGAAAGGCTTGAAGAGGCGATCCTGCTTTTCCGGCGGGATGCCGATGCCGGTGTCTTGCACCTGGAAGCTCACCCACTGCTCCTGGGCCTCGACGCTTACCACCACTTCTCCCTGCGGGGTGAACTTGATGGCGTTGCTGAGGAGATTGGCCAGGATCTGGCGCAGGCGGTTGGGATCCCCCACCAGGCTGGCTGGCAAGCTGGGATCCACCCAGGCCACCAGCTCCAGATCTTTGCTCTGGGCTTGGGCGGCCATGAGATCCAAGAGCTCCTCCATGAGCTGGGGCAGGGAAAAGGGCGTTTCCTCCAGCTCCAATTTCTGAGACTCGATCTTGGAGAAATCCAAAATGTCGTTGATGAGGCTGAGCAGCACCTCGCTGCCGTAGCGGATGGTCTGCACCCAATCCCGCTGCTGCGGATCCAGGGGGGTATCTAGCAACAGGCTGGCCATGCCCATGATGGCGTTGATGGGCGTGCGGATCTCGTGGCTCATGGTGGCCAAGAATTCGCTCTTGGCGCGGTTGGCCGCCTCGGCAGCTTCCATAGCCGCCTTCATCTGCTCTTCCGTCTGCTTGGCCAGGGTGATGTCCCGCCCGGCGGCGTAGGCCAGGGATCCCGCCAGAGAGGCGCGCCATTCGATAAAGCGGTAGCTGCCGTCTTGGGTGCGGTAGCGGTTGACTAAGCCATCCAGGCGTCCTTCTTGCAGCAGCTTTTGCATCGCCTTCTGCGTGGCCAGCAGATCTTCCGGGTGCACCCATTCCCAAAAGGGGTGCTGCTGCAGCTCCTCGAGGGAACGGCCCAGAACAGTCTCCCAAGCAGGGTTGAGGCGGCGAAAATACCCCTGCTCGTCGGCAATGCAGAGCAAGTCCAAAGCTACCGAGAAGAATTGCTCCAGCTCTGCTTCGGCCTGCTTGCGGGCGGTGATATCGACGGCGGTAAACACCCAGCAAGGGATCCCGCGCAGCACCAGCGGCTGGACGAAGACGTCTTCCCAAAACTCCCGGCCATCCCGCCGTTGCCAGTGCCACTCAAAGCGGGCAGATCCCTGAGAGCGAGCTTGCTCCAGGTGAGGCTGCAGCGAGAACCCCCTTCCCTGCAGGGCCTGGCGATAGGGGGACTGCTCCAAAACGTCGAAGGCCCGCAGCTCCTCCAGGCTAGAAAATCCATAGGCGGCAAGGGCGCGCGGATTAGCCTCCAAGATCTCGCCCGTTTCGGCATGGCGAATGAGGATGGCCACGGCAGCATTTTCAAACAGGGCGCGGAACTTCTGCTCGCTCTCTTGCAGGGCTTGCTGTGCCTGCACCCGCTCCGTGATGTCGCGAATGATGAGCACCACTTCCTGCGCATTCAGAGGGGCAATGCGCACCTCCTCGTGGCGCACCTCGCCATCGATTTCCAGGCTTTGCTCGTAGCGCTGCAGGGTTTGGGTGGCCAGGGCTTGGCGAATATAGGCAAGCCGCCGCTCCGCCAGGTCTGGGGGCAGGAGTTCGTGGGGTGAGCGCCCCAGGTAAGTTTCTGGCAAGCCGTAGGGCCGCACCTCCCCCCCACAGCTCACTCCCAGGCAAACGCCCTGGCTATCGAGGTGAAAGATGAGATCCGGGATGGCCGCCAAAATAGCTCTTTGCCTTTCCTCGGCAGCTTTGAGCTCCAGCTCGGCCTGCTTGCGCTCTGTGATGTCCCGCACCAAGACGTAGAGCTTCTCGCTGCCGTGGGCAACGATACAGGCCCTGCGATACTGCCGCACCCCGCCTGGCAGCTCGATCTCGTACTCCAGGTATTCGACGCTCTGGTTGGCCAGAGCCCGCCTTCCCAGAACCTCGCATTGCTCCCTCAACGCAGCAGGCAAAATCTCCTGGAGCCGACGGCCAATGTAGTCCTCGGGGGGGCGCAGAGTGGCGAAGTAGCGGGGCGGCTTGCAGTCGAGGATGCGACCGTCGGCAGCGATCTCCAAAACCATATCCGGGATTGCCTCGTAGAGGGCGCGGTAGCGGGACTCGCTTTCCTGCAGCGCCTGCTCCCGCTCAACCTGCTCGCTGATGTTGCGGCTGGTGATCAGGATCCCGTCCCCCACCGGCACCACCTGGTGGTGGATCCAACGGGCCCGCAAGCCCGGCTGGCCGGAGATGGGAAACTCCTCTTCCAGGGGGATGCGGGTTTCCACCACCCGCTTGTATTTTTCAAAAAAGCCAGCCGTGCGGTTGATGGGCAACAGCTCGCACAGCCTTTGGCCGAGGATCTCCTCCCGGCGGCGGGAAATGAGCTCCTCCCCTTTGGCGTTGACATCGACGAAGACAAAATCCACAATCTCGCCGGTAAAAGGATCCCGCACCGCCTCCAAGAGATAGATGGCATCCAGGCTGGCTTCCAGTGCTGCGCGGAAACGGATCTCTGGGCTGGAAGTCGGCAGCGCTCCCTTGAAAATGAGCTTGAAAACTCTCTTAAAGAGAGGGATCCGCCGCCGGAGCCAGCCAAGCCCTAGAAGTGCTCCGAGAACCAAAACAATCCCCCCAAGCGTAAAGCTGGCCCAGCCCGGCAGCATTATCTCTATCCCCAGCTCTTTTCTGGTGGCGGCTGCTTCCAGCTTATCTTCTGGCTTCCGCAGAATCGCTCAGTTAAGTTGCGGAAAAAAGCTGCCCTACCCTGCCCTGGGAAAAAGCTTTTGGCAAAGGAGGAAACCATGGAAGCTAGCCTTAACGGGGGCGCCAGCGGCAGTAGAGTTTTTCCAGATCTACCCAGACCATCACTACTGTGCTAAAGCCGACGCAAATGAGCAGCTCAGTGAGGGTCAGTTCTTCTGTCCCGAAAAAGTCGCGTAGGAAGGGCACATAGAGCAGGGCCAACTGCAGCAGCAAAGTGGTCAGCACCGCCCCCAGCAGGTAGGGGTTGGAAAAGGGGTTGAGCTCGATGGTCAGCTTGTCATTAGAGCGAACCGCCAGCGCATGGCCCATCTGGGCAATACACAGGGTGGTGAAGACCATCGTGCGCCAGTGAACAATGTAGGCTTCCACAATCGCCATCATGAGGATCGTCGCCAAGCCAAAGACGACGCCAATGCGCACCATGTAGGCGCCGAGCCCTTGGGCAAAGATGCTTTCTTTGGGGTTGAAGGGGGGGCGCTGCATCACCCCTGGCTCTGCTGGCTCCATTGCCAAAGCCAGAGCGGGCAGGCCGTCGGTTACCAAGTTCATCCAGAGGATCTGCAGGGGCGTCAGCGGCACGTCCTCTAGGCCTAGAAGGGGTGCAGCAGCCACGGTCAACACCTCGCCGATGTTGCTGCCCAGGATGTATTTCACGAAGCGGCGGATGTTGCTGTAGACCACCCGCCCTTCTTCGATGGCCGCTACGATGGTGGCGAAGTTGTCGTCTAGCAGCACCATGTCGCTGGCCTCTTTGCTGACATCGGTGCCGGTGATGCCCATGGCAATGCCGATATCCGCTTGGCGCAGGGCAGGGGCGTCGTTGACGCCATCGCCGGTCATGGCCACAAACTGGTTTTGCTTTTGCAGGGCCTGCACGATGCGCAGCTTGTGTTCGGGAGCCACGCGGGCGTAGACGTTGACTTTCTGCACCGTCTCCATCAGCTCCTCAAAGCTCAGCCGGGAGAGGGTGCGCCCATCAATGGCCTGGTTCTCGGAGTCGAGAATGCCCAGCTCGCGGGCAATAGCGATGGCGGTGAGTTGGTGATCGCCGGTAATCATCAGGGTGCGGATCCCGGCCTGCCGGCAGCGGGCTACCGCTTCCCGCGCTTCGGGCCGAGGGGGATCGTACATGCCCACTAGGCCCAGCCACACCAGGTTGCGCTCGATCTCCTCCAGGTTCTCCGGGATCCGCGGCAACTGCTGAGTGGCCACCCCCAAAACCCGGATGCCCTGGCCGGCGAGGCGGTTGTTGGCGCCCAAAATGGCCTGGCGATCGGCTTCTGAGAGGGCCTGCCAAGTTCCGCTTTTCTGGATATAGGTGCACTGCTCCAGCACCAGCTCCGCGGATCCCTTGACGTAGATGCGGTAGCTGCCCTCCTCTTGCACCACCACGCTCATGCGCTTGCGTTCCGAGCTAAAAGGGATCTCCTGCACCCGCGGGTGCTGCTCTTGCAAAGAGGCTTTCTGCAGGTTGGCCTTGGCGGCAGCCACCAGCAGGGCGGCCTCGGTGGGATCCCCCAGGATTGACCAGGTGGGGGCAGCGCCGCGCTGGGCTGAGAGATTGGCTTGCAACAGGGCATCGTTGCAGAAGACCACCGCCCTGAGAAGGGCCTGCAAATCGGGGGCACGCTGGGGATCGATGGGCTGGCCGCCGCAGTAGAAGGATCCCTTGGGAATATAACCGCTGCCGCTGACGTGGTAGTGGCGCTCGGGGGTGAGGATGTCGGTAACCACCATTTTGTTTTCGGTGAGGGTGCCGGTCTTGTCGGAGCAGATGGTGGTGACAGATCCCAGGGTCTCTACGGCCGGCAGGCGGCGGATCAAGGCGTTGCGGCGCACCATGCGCTGGGTGCCGATGGCCAAGGTAACCGTGATGACAGCCGGCAGCCCCTCCGGCACCACCGCCACGGCCATGCTGAGGGAAGTTTCCAGCAGCGAGGCAAAAGGCGCCATGCTCCCGGCTTGGAGCAGCCCCACGATCACCACCAGCGCCACCAAGGCCAGGGATCCCGACACCAGCACATTGCCCAACTGGCTCATGCGCCGCTGCAGGGGGGTGGGCTCGTTTTCCACCGTCTGCAGCAGCCTGGCCACCTTGCCCAGCTCCGTGTTCATGCCGGTGGCAGTAACCAAGAGGATCCCTCGCCCCTGCAGCACCTCGGTGCCCATGAAGGCCATGTTGCGCCGCTCGCCCAGCTCTGTGTCTTCGGGGAGGACACAATCAGCCTGCTTGGTAACCGGTACCGCCTCTCCGGTCAGGGCCGCCTCTCGCACCTGTAGGTTCACCGCTTCCGCCAAGCGCCCATCGGCTGGGATCTGCACCCCTGCTTCCAGCAGCACCCGATCCCCTGGCACCAACTGGTTGGCAGGGATCTCCTGCCACAGCCCGTCCCGCTGCACCCGCACGCTGGGGGAGGCCAATTTTTTTAGGGCCGCCAGCGCTTTTTCCGCCCGGCTTTCTTGCAAGTAGCCCAGCAGGCCATTGAGACCTACAACCAGCAAAATGGCTAGGGCGTCTTTAGGAAACTCTCTCTTTTGCCAATCCAAAAGGGCTGAGATCGCCGCCACGGCAATCAGCATCAGCAACATGACGTTGCGGAATTGGTCGAGAAAGAGCTGCCAGGCGCTGCGGCCAGAAGTGGAGATCAGCTCGTTGGGACCGAATTCCCGCTGCCTTTGGATCACCTGCTGGGTAGTCAGGCCAGAATCGGGATCGGTCTGCAACTTCTGGATAACAGCGGGAAGAGGAAGACTATGCCAGGCAGGAGTAGAAACAGCGGCGGATCCAGAAGCTTGGGCCATCGCAAACACTTCCAGGGAATGGACAAATTCTACGTTAGCTCTCGAAGCTTTCCATAGAGGAAAAGGGATCCCCATTTCCCCAGTTTCGTGGCAAGGTGGGGACAGAGGCCCCCTGGAGACTGCTATGGCGAGCAAAACTCCCACTCGCGATGTTCAAGTGGCCGTTATCGGCCCCTCTACCTTGGTTCTCCGCTCTCGCACCTGGGATCGCCTCAAGTTTGAGCTGGAATACGCCCGGCAGCGGGGCACCACGGCCAACAGTTACCTCATCCAGGCCCGGCAGACCTTGCTCATTGATCCGCCGGGGGAGTCGTTTACAGACATTTTTCTCGAGGAGCTGGCCCAGCACCAGTACCTGCAGCGGCTGGACTTTATCCTGCTCAGCCACGTCAACTTCAACCGCATCGCTACCCTCAAGGCACTTCTGCCGCTGGCTCCCTATGCAGCGGTGCTCTGCTCTAAGCCGGGATCCCTCACCCTGCGAGCCGCTTTTGAGGGCAGGGAATCCCCGCCTCCTAGCCGGGATGAAGAGGAGGCCGCCGATTTTGGCATTCCCTACGGCAATGACCAGTCCTTTCGCCTGCGGGTAATCCGGGATGGGGATTGCCTGGATCTAGGCGAGGGCCATGAGCTGCACTTTCGCACTGTCCCCACGCCCCGCCACCCCGATGCCCTCTGCACCTACGACCCAGCCACTGGGATCCTCTTTACCGACAAGCTGTTTGGTGCCCATGTCTGCGACGAGCAGGTGTTCGACGAGCACTGGCGGCAGCTTAGCGAGGATCGCCGCTACTACTTCGACTGCTTACACCGCAGCCAAGCGCCCCAGGTAAAAGCAGCCCTGGCCAAGCTGGAGGAGTTCCCCGCCCAGATCTACGCCCCCGCCCACGGCCCCTTGGTGCGCCACAGCCTGCGGCGGCTGCGTCTAGACTACCAGCTTTGGTGTGAAGAGGATCCCTTGGAGCAGCGGGTGGCTCTCCTGTATACCTCTGCCTACGGGAACACGGGCCTGATGGCGGTAGCCATTGCCCAAGGCTTGGAGCGAGCAGGAGTTACCGTGGAGCGGATTAACTGCGAATGGGCTACCCCTGAAGAGATTGCCCAGGCCCTGGAGCGCTGCCAAGGGTTCATTATCGGATCCCCCACCTTGGCCGGCCACCCCCCTGTCCAGATCCAAACAGCCCTAGGCATTATCCTCTCTTCTGTTCCCACCAGCAAGCTGGCCGGGGTCTTCGGCTCCTATGGCTGGAGCGGTGAAGCTGTGGATCTCATTGAAAGCAAGTTGCTCAACGCCGGCTTTACCCTGGGGTTTGCCACCATCCGCGCCAGGTTCAAGCCTACCCCCGCCGTCCTGGAAGCCTGTCAGGAGGCGGGATCCCAGTTTGCCCAAGCCCTGCGCAAGGCCAAGCGAGCCCGTGCCCCCCGCCAAGGCGGTGTTGAAACTCAGGCGGATCGGCTGGGGCAGGCCCTCAGCCGGGTTGTGGGATCCCTCTGTGTGGTGACCGCCCTGCAAGAGGGGATCCCGCGCGGCTTCCTCACCTCCTCGGTGGCCCAGGCCAGCTTCAACCCCCCTGGCCTAACCCTTTCTGTAAGTAGAGACAGCGAGGCAGAACTGCTCACCCGTCCCCAAGCGCCTTTTGTGCTCAATATTTTGCGGGAGGGCAAAAGCAGCAGCCTGCAGCGACACTTTCAACGACCCCAGCGCCCTGGTGAAGACCGCTTTGCCGGTTTGGCCACGGCTACTGCCGAAAATGGCTGCCCGGTTCTATTGGATGCCCTGGCTTACCTAGAGTGCCGTGTCAGAAGTTGGATGGAGTGTGGCGATCGCTACCTGGTCTATGCCGAGGTGGAACGGGGCAAAGTCCTGGATCCCACGGGGGTTACCGCCATGCGGCGCGGGTAAGATAGTACTAGTATTTTGCTGGTCTCAGCTCCCAGGGGGTGCCATTGACCATGCAAGACATTCTTGAGGGGTTCTTCAAAGGTTTTGCCCAGATTGGCGGAAAAGTTGTAGAGACCGCCTTTGATATAGGCAAGGTTACCGGGTCAGCTGCGCAAACTGTCATTGGTACAGGTATCGAGACCACCCAAAAAGCTGGAGAAATTCTTCTTGGCACGGGTCAAGCCACTTTTGAAGTCATCCAGAAAGTTACAGAAACTATTGTTGACGGGACTAAAGACTATATTTTCGAAGAAGTTACCCATCATGAGCCTCATTTGATCCGCATTGAATCCTCCCTGAGGTGGGACGAGGCCCTGGTTTTCATCAACGGTTTCCTTAGCGAAGGTGAAACCCAACCTTCGGAAAAAAGACTGTTGTGGGAGACGCTTCGACGTGCCGGATGGCAGGGATCCCTGTACTACCTTTGGTGGGATGCTTCCAACGCGGCGAGTTTGACCTTGTCCCCTCTGAAGCTAGGGGTAGGACTACTTGCCCACTGGGAAGCCCACAAAGCAAAGGCCAAAGAAGTGGGACTAAAGTACGCCTATCCCCTGCTCTCTGCTTTGCCGGAAAGGCAGATTACCCTGATGGGGTTTTCCTTGGGGGCAAGGGTAGCCTACTACATCATGCGCGGTTGGCCCCAGAGTGCAGATCGGCGTCTTAAAGATGTTATCTTGCTCAGCGGTGCCGTTAGGAGGCAAGCCGATAAGAACTGGAGCCTGCATGTAGAAAATATCACCGGAAAGTTAGTAAACATCTACAACGAAGACGATTGGGTTCTGGCCTACGTCTTCAAAGTACCTTCCCTCAACCGCAGCCCCTGTGGGATCAAGCCAATTAGAGAGTTTCACCCCAGAATTGAAAACCTCAATGCCACTCACCTAATCGGTTCAGGAGAGCATAGCTGTAAAGCCTATCTGCCTCACTTGGAGTTTCTTCTGGATCAGAAGCTGGACTGGAAAGCTCGCAGCAGCCACCTGATCTAGCCTATGCCAAGCCAGATGGTTTCTGCCCCAGCCACAAGAGAGGATCCCTGTTCGATATCCATCTCTGGAACTGCCGGGATCCCACTCGAGATTGCTAAAGAGCTTGCTTTGCCGTGGTCGGCACGCAGCCTGGCTGCGCAAGAATAAATATCCCAACTGACGGCTATCTTGAGCCTACGCCTGGATGCCGGGGTAGGCGATTGGTCAGGCCACCAACATCGACAGTGATGGCAGCTCTCGCCACGGCCTATCCCTGCTTCACCTAACGCTCCAATCTATCTTCATCTGAATGCACGGGATCCCCCACCGCGGTGGGGAGGGGTAGCGCCTAATATACAGTACCAGTCTGCCCCAAGTTCTGACTACAGCCTGTTAAAGAATCAAGGGGTACAGTAGCAACACTTAGCAAACCAACTTCGGAAGCAGGATGGATTGATCAGGAGTAAACAAGTCTGCACTATCTGCTCCACGCTATACTTTCCAACTCTGGAAAGCTGCCGAATAAAATGCTTCAACACCGACCACATCATCTCAATAGGATTCAATTCCGGTGAATACACAGGCAGGTATAGGATTCGCGCTCCTGTCCCCCTAATCAATTCCTCAACTTCCCGACTCTTATCGATATTTAAGTTGTCCATCATCACAACCTTCCTCGCCTCTAGCTTCAGACATAAATCGCTTCTCAAAAACTCTAAAAAATCCCCTTTCCTCATCCTACCCTTAATGAGGCAATAGCCAACTAACCCTCTCAAGGAAATAGCTCCAATAACAGTATGCTTTCCCCCTTATATCTCTGACGATAATGATAGGCTCTTTGACCGCGTAAACTCCGAGCTACTCCCCGTTCCATTCCCTCCCACACCCCTGTCTGGTCAAGGGTAATCAAATCTTCTGCTGGAATATCTCTGACTTCTTGACTATAAGCTAGCCGTTCTCTGTGCACCTCCTCTTCT
This sequence comes from Synechococcus sp. H60.2, assembly GCF_047462315.1. NCBI lineage: Bacteria > Bacillati > Cyanobacteriota > Cyanophyceae > Synechococcales > Synechococcaceae > Synechococcus > Synechococcus sp. H60.2. The sequence goes on from NZ_JANSIZ010000005.1 coordinate 33,296, forward strand.
TGCACTCTCCCACTGCGGTAAGTCTTTTGTTAGAGTCATTCCTTGCTTTTTCAAGCAATTGTGTATCGTGACGGTACTCGCGTCAATTGCTAAGCATTCCCGCAACAGTTCTTGATACCGCCACAGGTAGAAGTTTGGGTGTTCTGCCATAGTTGCCATCACTTCCTGTCAATGTTGTTCCAAAATACCCACTTGCTTCGTACCTAACTTTACTTGGGGGTTAAATCCTGAGTTTGTTGGTACTGTCGCACCCAGCGGTGTACTGTTCTTTTGGTTACCATGAACCGTTCGGATACCTGGCAGATGGAGATCTGACCTGCCTGATAAGCTGTTACAACTCTCTGCCGTAAATCCAAAGAATGGGTTGGCATCCCCTTCTCTCCTTCCTTTTGAAACTGTACCCTGTTCTAAACTAACAGGCTGTACTTAGAACCCTAGCAAAACAGAAAGCTCTCAGGAAAAGCAATCGCCTCTCCCGGAGCTTAAACCGTGTTAGGTTAGAGCTTAAATCTAGGCCTTGCCCGGCTCATAAAAGGTGCTGGGCACGGGTTGGGAGAACCTTGAGACATCGATCTCCGGTTTGCGCGGCCCATAGTTCATCTTCAGATCAGGAGGCTGAAAGAAATTCTCTACCTTTGCGGGCTCATAGAAGATCCATCTTCTAGGGGTGTAATTGACCTGATAAAGAGTTTTTCGGATACCGTTTACTAGGGATGACGACCCTGAGCCAAACCCTTGCTGCGGTTGATACAAATAGACATTCTCCAACGATACTGAGAGGGGCTCAGGATCGGCGAAGGGAGGCTCATAGCAAAGCGCAGGATTTGGCTGAGGTTGACACTGAAATTGAACCTGATACACAGCTTCAGAAGTCATTTCCTGCCGGGCCTGCTGCCAGGACTGCAGTACCTTGCCAATATCAAAGCCCATAGCCCGCTGAAAATGCCACAGGGATCCCTGGAGGAAGAAGAAGGCCAAGTAGAAGTGAGCGTTGGCCAGCCAGACCCTTGAGGAGTAGTTCCAGGCCCCCGCTTGGTTGGGATCGAAGTAGTAGGGGGTGAGGGCCGACTTTAGCTGCAGAGTTGGCCCATAAAACTCCACCGGATAGGCCAGTGAGTTAAACCCACAATAGTAAGAGGCTGTAAATCCGGCTAAGGCAACACCAAACAGAGAGTAGGAGAGGATCCCGTCTGCTGAAAAGAGAAAGCGAGCTTTAACCCACTCAAAGGGTGGAACCAGGATGTGCCACACCCCTCCCAGCAAGAGAAGAGCTGCCACATAAATGTGGCCTCCCACCAAGTCTTCCAAATTATCGACATCGAACAGATGGGTGCGGTAGTTCCAAAGAGTGGCAAAATCCAAAGTTGGGGACCTGACCAGGCGCACCTGAGCAGTGGTGGCGTCGTACAGCCCTCCAAGCAGCATCGCCTTGGCCACCAGCAGCAGGGATCCCAGGCCCAAGATGAGTAGGTGGTGCCCCAAAATTATCCCCAGTGTTTTGGCATCATCCCAGGCAAAGTGAAACTTGGCAGCCTTGCCGAACTCCATATCTAGGCGGGGGGAAAGTTGGGTTTGGTGGAAGTAGGCACCCCAAGCCAACACGCCGGCAGCCACCAGGTGAATCGAGGCAATGGCCACATAGGGGAAAGTATTGACGATCTGGCCACCGGGGCCGACCCCCCATCCCAGTGTGGCCAAGTGGGGCAGCAAAATCAACCCCTGCTCGTACATTGGCAAATCTGGCGAGAACTTGGCCAGCTCAAACAAGGTGAAGCCGCCCGCCCAAGCCATGATCAAGGCTGCGTGGGCCACATGCGCCACGATAAAGGTATTGGAGAGGTCGATCAATCGAGCGTTACCTGACCACCAGGGGTAAGCGGATGGGTGCATCCTCTTGGCATTCATGGGTAGTTCCTCAGTAAGTCCAGGCGCGTTTAGCTCAGACCGGCAATGATGTGGTCAAGATAGGCAGCCATTTCTTGACTTGCCTCTGGGTCCAGACTTTCTGCTAGCACCTCCTTCATTGCATTGAGGGCTTGAATGACGCGATCGATGGGGACTCCCAGAGTGATGTAAGTCTCTTTCAGACCTCTCAATACCCGCTCATCTAGGATGGAAGGATCGGCGGCCAGCATGGCATAGGTGGCATAGCGGAGAAAATAGGTTAGATCCCGCAGGCAGGCTGCGTAGCGCCGGGTGGGATACATATTGCCCCCCGGCAGGGTAATATCCCCGTAGAGCAAGCTCTTAGCAACGGTCTTGCTGATAATGCTGCTAGCGCTGGAGCTGATAATCTTGGCTGCTTTGACGCGCATGCTGCCACTTTGGAAATAGCGACTTAATTGCTCCAGGGCTGCGGCATCTAAGTAGGAGCCTTTCTCGTCAGCAGGATTGATCAGAGAAGTGATGGTGTCTTTCATGGCTTTTCCTCCAGGAATTATCTAGGAACTGGTTTTTCGAAGCGATTGGGCATTTCCTGACCATCTTTTGCCCAGGCATTGCCCCCCGAGGACTCCATTGCAACCTAAGACACCTCAGAGCCCGCAGGTCAAGCCTGTAAAACGAACCTAGACCTCAAACTCACTATCCAAAAGTGGCACACACCGGCTCTCCAGTAAAACTTAGAACTGGTCAGAAGCGCGGCGAACCAACTTACCTATTCAAAAAGCGCGAATGAGTCTGTCGAAGTAGGGAGCAGCTAAAGCCATCTCTTCCGGAGAAAGAATACCGGCGGCTACGTCTTTCAGGCAGCTCATCGCCACCCGCAGGTTTGGCAGCGGCACGCCCAAAGACATGTACATTTCTCGCATACCGTTCAGGCCAATGTCCTCCAGCGGCTTATCGTTGCCTGCCAAGATGCAATAGCTAATTAGGCGGATGTACCAACCTTGATCTCGCTGGCAGAGGGCAGTTTTTTGGGGGTTGCCCTTGTTGCTGGGGGTGTTAGGGCATTTGGCCCAAAAACGTTTGCTGCCTTCTTGGACAATTTTTTGCTCGTTCTCTGCTAACTTTTGGGCGGCTCGGATACGCACTTGACCTTTGCTGAAGAAGTCTTCTAGCTTGGCGATCTCGGCACTGCTGAGGAAGCGATCGGCCGCATCCGACTGCGCGATGACTTGGGCAACAAGGCTCATAGGTTTTCGACGAGGAACGCTCTACAGGTAACAAAGTAAGTCAGATCCTCAAGATCGAAACCACTTATTAAGAAAAAGTTGTGAATTGAAACTTACTTGCAACAAATTCCCTCTGACCTGCGCTTTTAGTACCGCAATAACCTTGACCCCCTCTTTACCGACCAGGGCGATTGCCAAGGTTTTGAATCGTATCTATTGCTACAGAATCTACGATAGAATTGGCGTGTAGAGGTCAGGGTGGGGAGATCTCTCATGAACGCAACTGCTGAAGCGAGTAGAGTTAGCTTCCGGGCCTGCCATCGGCGGAACATCGCTGCCTCTCTGGCCCATCGTTTAGAAGCAGCCAGGGCAGCCAACAACACCCGCCTGCTGGAGTTGCTGGAACAGGAGCAACGGCAACTAGCAGCAGAGTCCAGCGGCAGGGATCCCTCTGTTTTGGGTCTGCCTGAAAGATGGCGCCACCTTTGGGAGGGCCTGAAAGCCGTGTTGAGCGTCCAGGAGGAGCTGCGGGTGCGCCAGTGGGTGGATGGTGGCGGCACGGTCTGGTGGCACGCCCAGGATCCGCTCACAGGTGAGTGTCTCTGCACGCCGTCTGAGCAAGAGCTGATGGATTGGATCGAGAAGCACTCTCGGAACGGCTAGGGAGGATTGATCCCTAAGATGAAGGCCGGAGGGGGAGCGGGCAGAGGGGGCAGGCTTGCTGGCATTGGTTATTGGTTCTTAGGGCGGAGGCGGGATCCACTTGTTAGGATTGACCTAATCCCAGGAGAGGCGCGGGGATGGTTTGGCAATTACTGACGTGGCCGGCGCAGAGCCTGCTGTGGTTGGCGGAGCAGATTCGAGAACGGGCCGAGGCGCAACTCGACAGCAAAGAAAACCTCCAGAAAGAACTCACCGCTCTCCAGATTCAGCTCGATCTAGGGGAAATCGACGAAGAGACCTATACCCGGCGGGAAGAGGAGATCCTGCTGGCGCTGGAAGCCCTGGCCCAAGCCGAAGCCGGCAGCACCGATGAGCGGCCTGGCGGGGATCTCTAAGTTCTGCGGGGGATCAGAACATGGGAGAATAAGCTTTGGTTGACCTCATTTTCCTACCCTGGGTTGCTTTCCATGACCGAATCCCGTGAAACCTTAGTGCTCCGCGACGAGCAGAACCAGCCTCTGAAATGCGAGATCCTGAGGCAGGTGGTCATTGAGGAGCAAACCTATGCACTGGCCACGCCCGTGGACGCCGTGATCAAAGTGCTGGTTTGGGAGGGGGAGGAGGAGCCCGGCCAAGCGGTGAACGGAGATGCGGACATGGAAGGGATCCTGGATGAGCCGGATCCAGAAGAGCTCCAGGCTGCCCTGCCCACCATCCAGGCCGTTTTGGCGGAGTTGAACTTGACTCTGCAGCAAAACGGCTTTGACATCCTAACGGTCCAGGGAGAGTTGCCCCCTGTGGAAGAGGAAGATGTGTTCGAACTGGGCGAAAGCGAGGAAGATGCCCAGGAATTCCAACTGCTGGCTACCTTCTTCTACAAAGATAAGAAGTACGGCATCTTTACGCCCCTCGACCCAGTTCTGGTCTACGTAGCCCTGCCTGATGAGGGGGATCCCTACCTCCTGAACCCAGAGGACTCACCAGCCCTGTTCGACCAACTCAATGCTGTGCTGCTTGATCTGGACGAGTCAGTGGAAGAGGAGGAGTACGATGATGAATATGACGATGAAGACGAGGACTAGGCAGCTCGGGATTTCTGCCTGAGAATTCAAGGCACCTGGGCCAAAAAGCCCAAAGGTGGAAGTACCAAGCCTCTTGCCCCAATGCAGCCCCTTGGTTGCCGCTCAAGTCGATTGGGCGGAGTCCTTTTGCCGCCAGCGCCGACTGGGGGAGCGGCAGATAATGGAAGGAGGCCCTCGTTTGGTTCCCCAGGCGTTGCCCGATCCCAAGGAGCAGCAGGGATGCAACCGGTTGATCTAACCACCCTCCGTGCTGTACTGGCGGAGCTAAAAGGGGCTGAGGCCGGCGGGGATCCCTTGCTGCCTGCCCGCGTGGAGTGGATCCAGCAAACCGATCTGTGGACAGTGGTGATCGGCTTGCGCACTCTTAGGGCCCGCCCTTGCTTGCTGTTGTCTTGGCATCCCCAGGCGGCCCGAGTTCACCTCTGTCAGGCTCCTCCCAAGGAGCCAGAGGATTTTTCATTTAGCCAACACCTGCAGCGGCACCTGCGGGGCTTGGCCCTGACGGAGCTGGCGCTGCTGGACGAGTGGGAGCGGGTGATTGACTTTCGCTTTGGCCCTCGCCCCGGGGATCCGCCGCAGCGCCACCTTTATCTGGAAGTGATGGGGAAGTACAGCAATGCCATCTTGGTGGACGAGGCAGGCCTGATCCTAGCCTGTGGCCACGGGGTAAGCGAGCGGCAATCGCGGGTACGCCCCGTACAGCCGGGACTTGCTTACGAAGCCCCCCCTGCCCTGACCGACCCAATCCCGCAGCGAGCCGAGCCCTTCTCTCAGTGGCAAGAGCGCCTGGCTCTAGTCCCCGGCCCTATTGCTCAGCGGCTCCTGCGCTGCTACCGCGGCCTCAGCCGGCACTTGGCAGAGGCAATGTGCCTCCAAGCGGGGATCCCACCCCAAACCCCCAGCAACCAACTCTCGCCCCAGGAGTGGCAGGCGCTGTTTTTTTGGTGGCAGGACTGGCTGGCCCGCCTGGAAACGGGTCGGTTTGAGCCGGCACTCACCTCCCAGGGGTACACTCTTCTCGGCTGGAGGGGCTCTAGCGCCGAGGTGGTAGGGGGGGATCCCTCTCAGCCCAACTTGCACCAGCTCCTGGAAGCCTACTACCAAGCCCAGCTTAACCGCGAACGCTTTGAGCGGGAGCGACAGCGGCTGGGGCAAAAGCTGGCCGCCCTGCTCAAAAAACTCCGCCAGCGGCGCGACCACTTCGAGAAGATGTTGGCCGACTCAGCCCAAGCAGAAGCCTCCAAGCAGGCTGCCGATCTCCTCATGGCCCATCTCCACCTCTGGCGGCCAGGGCTGAGCTCGCTGGAGCTGCCAGACTTTTTTAGCGGCCAGATGGTCAAGATCCCGCTGGATCCGGAGAAAAACGCTGTTCTCAACGCCCAGGCCTACTACCGCAAGCACCGCAAACAAAAGCGAGCCCAGGAGGCCGTCCAGCCTTTGCTAGCAGCCACAGAGCAAGAGATCCGCTACCTAGAGCAAGTGGAGGCAGCCCTGCAGCAGCTGGAGGCCTACCGGGATCCCCAGGACTTGGTCATCCTTGCAGAAATTGAGGCGGAGCTTATTCAGCAAGGTTACCTCGAGAGTCCTAGCAAGGCGGAGGGAGCTAGACGTTCCCCTGCAGCCAGCTTCAACCCCTATTGCTTCACTAGCCCCAGTGGTTTCCCTATCTGGGTGGGGCGCAACAACTGGCAAAATGAGCGGCTGACCTTTCGCTTTGCCCAAGACCAGGATTGGTGGTTTCACGCCCAGGAGATCCCGGGTAGCCATGTGCTCCTGCGCCTGCCTCCCGGGGCTGTGGCCGAAAGCGAAGATCTGCAAGCGGCTGCCGACTTGGCGGCGTATTTTAGCCGCGGTCGCCTTAGCGACCAGGTGCCGGTGGTATATACCCGCCCTAAGTGCGTCTTTAAGCCCAAGGGATCCCCCCCTGGCATGGTGGTCTACAAACAGGAGCGGGTGCTGTGGGGCCGCCCCAGCCGCGCTCAGTTGCTCCTGGAAAAGGACGGAGCGCCCAAGTCGGATGTCCCAGCAGGGCTATAGCCCTCTACTCCGGGTTGACTACGGATCCCATAAACAGCACAGTTTGCGCCTCCCGGTTGGCTCCGGAGGCCACAATGGCCAACCAGAAGGGGCGATCCGCTACAAATTGGAAGGGCTCTTGCCGGTCGAGGGCGGTGCGGGAGACGATTACCCCGGTGGCAGCAGCCGCCTCGGATCCCTCTTCGTTAACTTCGATGGCGGTTTTGTGCAAGACTCTGCTGACCTGCGTTGGCTCTGGGGTCAGTTGGCTAAAATCGGCCCGCCGGGAAAAGGCAATCCCCATGCCCAACTGCTGCAAAGCTGGCCCCAGATTGATTTCGGAGGTCAGCTTAAACTTGGGGATCCGCACCGAGCCAGGGCGGGTGGACAGGGATCCCGTCCATTCTTGCCAAGTTTCTGGGCTAAGCTTCTCCCGCAGGGCTGCTAAGCTCACCCCTGGTTTGGGCAGCAGGATCAGCATGGCCAGTTCCCCTTCCCCATAGGGCAGGCGCACCACCTGGAGCTGCTCGGTCTCCCGGTAGCCGTAGCGACCGGATTGGGCCATCAGCGGCACTTGGACACGGCGGCCATCGGCGCGGGTGAAGGGCTGGGGCTTGGTCAGGGTCGGATCGAAGGGCTGGGTCCACTCTCCCTTGAAATAGATGGCGTTGAGCAAAACCATCCTGTCTTCACGGCTGAGGCGATCCACGATGCGGTCAATCTGGCCCTGGGTGCGCTCGGCTACCCAACGGTTAATCGCCTGCACCGTCTGGCGGGATCCCAGCTCCACCCGATTGGCCACTGCTTGGTAATAGGTGGCCAGGGCTTGCAAAAAGGAGGGGCGCAAGGTGAGGGTTGTATCGACCCAAAGGCCGTTGGCCATTTGCAGCTGGATCGGTCCTTCTGCTTGGGATCGCTCCACCAGCCAGCGCATCATCTGGGCATTGGTCCAGTTCAACTCATTGAGGGAGAGTTCCTGGGCCTCCAGCACCTTGGCCATGGCCGCTTGGGTCTCTCCAGCAGCGCCGTTGTACAGCATGCTTAGAGCCAGACGAAGGCTCAAGGGGGAGAAAAAGAGGTTCTCTTGCGGTTGCTGCTGGAGGAGGTAATCGAATAGCTTTAGCGCAAAGCGACTTTGGGCTTGCTGGGCCACAGCCTCCTCTCCATAGCCTTCCCCATCGGTCACGGTCGGCTCAAACGGGGTTCGCACCGAGGTTTCCCCGTGGGTGGGCCGGAGACCCAAAAGCAATAGGCCCAGCAGAGCCAGCAGCGGGATCCGGCTCACCGAGGACATACTCAAAAGGTCTTTCATCGGGGCTCTCCTGGCCGGGTGGGGAACGAGTCTATGGCTAGGGTATCGGGTTGGGGGTGGATGGCCCCTGCCCAGGCCGGCCATGGCGGCTGCGCTTGAGGTGAGATCGACAGGCCAAAGCCCGCAGGGGATCCCGGCCAAACTCTAGAGAGCAGGGTAGGATTAAGCCTGCACAGCTCAGCAGGAGAAAGGGATGAGTTGGTGGGTAAGAGAGCGCCAGGTTGTCACAGCAAGCGGGATTGCCTTGGGCCTGGCTCTACTGCTGGGATGCGCCGCTGGAGGAGAAGCCCAGGGGACGGCAGCCGTTGCCAACGCAACTCCGGCCAAAGGACAGCCCCAGCACCTGCCGGTGGAAGCGGAAGTAACCCTTGCTGGCAAGCGCTTTGAGCTGGAAGTGGCCCGCACCCCTGAGCAGCAGCGCTTAGGCCTAATGTTTCGCACCGATTTGCCTCTTGATCGCGGCATGTGGTTTCCCTTCGACCCGCCCCAGCCGGCTGCCTTCTGGATGTTCAACACGCCGCTTAACCTGGACATTATCTTTCTCTATCGGGGCCGGGTCGTCTACATCGCCGCCGATGTTCCCGGCTGCCCTGCCCAACCCTGCCCTGTTTATGGGCCACCCCCTGACCAGTTGGTAGATGGCGTGTTGGAGTTCCGCGGCGGGACGGCGGCGGCCCTGGGCTTGCAAGTGGGAGATGTTGTGGAGATCCGCCAGCTTCCGCCCCCAACTCCTTGATTTCTCTCTTTGGGAGAAGGGCCAGGGGTGAGGGAAAACAAGCTTGCAGAAGAAGCTGGGATCCCAAAGGCAGCCGTTTGCCCTCTTGCTCGCGGTCTAGGATGATTGTCTCAGGGATCTTTGGGATGATTTTTGAGGGTCGCCAACTGTGGGAGGTTGATGCCAAGAGGCGACGGCGAGCTCAGGATGGTTTAAACCCTATGGATGTTAGCAGCGTAACTCAGTGGCTGGAGGTTGGAACTATTGCCTTGGCTTCCGTCCTTTGGGCGGAGATCGTGCGGGATGTGCGCCATTGGCTGGCCCACCAGTGGCCCTGGCTGCTGCCCAAGCACACCCTGCACCACCGCCTGTTCCGCCCCGATCTCAGCGTGGTAGACCCCAAGTTATACCGAGAATCCCAGTGGCACCACGATGTTCCCGAGGCAGCAACGATGGTTCTAGCCGGGATCCCTTGGGTAGTGCTCTTGGGACAGGGATCCCTCTTCTACGGCCTGGCAGCGGCAGTGGGGGTACTCTACTCGGCCAGTTTTCTAGTTGCCGGCGCGCTGCGGGGCTGGGGGCTGGCTCTGCAGACGGATATCACCCACCAGCCGGGGCCTTTCCCTTCCCCTCCTGCGCAGTGGTATGTGAACCGCGCCTACCACTGGCGGCACCACTTCGACGATACCAACGCCTACTTTTGCGGCACCCTAACCTTGGTGGATCGGATCATGGGCACCAGTCTCTCTTTCAAGGGCAAACGCGTGGCCGTCACCGGCGCTTCTGGCACCCTGGGCCGGGCCCTCTTGCAGCACTTTCACCGCCACGGAGCCAAAGTCATTGCCCTTAGCTCCCATGCGGATTCAGTTGCCATCGCAGTGGACGGTCAGCTCCAGCCGGTGGAGACCGTTCGCTGGCAGGTGGGGCAGGAGGGATCCCTGGCCGAACTCCTGGAGCGGGTCGATATCTTGGTCATCAACCACGGCCTCAACGTGCATGGGGAGCGGGATCCCGAGTCTGTCCGCCAGTCCTACGCCGTCAACACCTTCTCGGCATGGCGCCTGATGGAGCTGTTCTTTCAGACGGTGCGCAACAATCCGGAAGTGGCCACCAAAGAGGTTTGGGTAAACACCTCAGAAGCCGAGGTCAGCCCTGCCTTTAGCCCCCTCTACGAGCTCTCCAAGCGGGCCCTAGGGGATCTGGTTACCCTGCGCCGCCTGGACGCTCCCTGTGTGGTGCGCAAGCTCATCCTCGGCCCCTTCAAGAGCCAGCTCAATCCCATTGGAGTGATGTCAGGCGATTGGGTGGCCGCCCAGATCCTGGCCCAGGCCAAACGCGACTGCCGCAACATCATTGTCACCATCAACCCCCTCACCTACCTGCTTTTCCCGCTGAAAGAGTTGGCCGTCAGCACCTATTTCCGCTTGTTCAGCCGCCGCTCTTCTCGCCCAGTTCTTCTTGATCCCGTCGCCGGGATCCCTTCGATTTAGGGGAGTCGACCAATCCTGCCCGGCTCTATGGCATCAGGCGCAAAACTGGGGTAAGACAAGAGCAGGTTCTTTGGCCGCAGGAGAGGGGATCCCTTGCGCCAATGTGAACCTTGGGGGGAGCGAAAGGGCCCTTTGTTTGGAGGAATTCAACAGCTCGCTCTCCGAGTGAATGTTGGGTGTGAGGAGTAGGAGTGAGCGTCAACATGGTGCGACAGTGGGTAAGCGCAGTTCTCTGCGCAGTGGGTGGGTCTTTAGTGACGGGCCTTTTGGCGGGTTGTGCCATCCCCATAGCCTCTGCAGAGGTGGCGGAAGTGCAGGTGCGCTTGGTGCATGTGGCCCCCGATGCCCCTCGGATTGACTTGGAAGTGGGAGGGGTAAGGGCTGCCCAGGGTGTAGCCTATGGCGCAGTGAGCGAATACGTGCGCATGCCGGCGGGCGAGTACGACATTGTTTTGTTTTCAACACCTGAGAACCCTGGCCAGCCCTCGGGTTCTAAGGACTCCGTTGCGCGAACGGTTGTGGCCAGGACTGTGGCCAACCTCAGGGGCGGGGGAGTGTTCTCAGTGGTGGCCGCCGACGAGCCCAATCGCGTGACGGCCTTGGTACTGGAAGACAATATCAACCCTCTATTTGATCAAGCCCTGGTGCGGTTTGTCCACGCTGCCCCTGATGCGCCGGCCCTGCAATGGCAAGGGGAGCAAGGCCGGGTGCTGTTGCCCCAGTTGGCCTTTGGGCAAGTATCCACCTTTCAAGCCATGCGCCCCGGCTTTACCCAAATCCAGGTGGCTACAGCCCCTTCTGCTTCAGGTGGGCAGATATCTCCCAGCCGGAGCATTCCCTTGCAACGGTTTGACCTCCAGTTAGAGGCAGGTAAAGTCTACACCCTCTACGTAGCCGGCCTGCTGCGCAGCAATCCGGGCTTGAATATGGTGCTGGCAGAGGAAACTCGAGCTCGTAGGCTCCTATAGCAAGGCTGCCTGCGGCTTGATCCTCTCTATACTGTGAGACTAGCCGCTCGTCTCTGGCTTTGGGGGCACAGCCTGTGGATGCCTTATTTCAAGTGGTGGTGCTTAGCCAAACTCCAGATCCCGAACGGGTGATCTGGCAGGCGATGCACCAAGATTACAGCCCCGATTTTGTTACCCCAGAGGGCCGGATCCCGGAAAAGTATGGAGAGGCCGTGGTGCGGCATCTGCTGGAGGGCAATCGTGGCCACTATGGGCCTCTTGAGCACCCTCAGATCACGTTTGGGGTAGGCTATTTTCCCCATGCTGTCATGCAACAGGCCCGTACTCATCGAGTGGGAGTTTCTTTCGACGTTCAATCCTTTCGATATACAGGCCGGCAAATTGCCGATTTGGGCAAAAGACTCTTGTCTGCGCCCCCGTTCGCGCTAGCGGGACGGAGTCCTTGCACCAACGAAACCGCTGCTTTTGCCGACAAAACCGGCGCGGAGCCCTCGTTATCTTTGCAAGAGTTGGAAACTCTGTTTTACGTTCCTGCCAGCGTCAAAGAAGGCAAGGCCAAAACCCGCCAAGGCTTCAAGCCCATCTCTCCTGAGGCCCTGAACATCATTCTTGAGCAGTATCGCAGTCAGGCCATTGCCTATTATCGCCTGGTCGAAGAGTGCGGATTGCCCTATGAAGATGCTCGTAACATCATCGGCTACGGGATCCGCCAACATTTTGTGGTTTCTTTTAATTGCCGCAGCTTGATGCATTTTCTGGATTTGCGGGCCAAAGACGATGCCCAGCGGGAGATCCGCGAGCTGTGCGAGCTCATCTGGCCCCACTTTGAGGCCTGGTGCCCTCATGTTGCCGCCTGGTACCGCAAAAATCGCTGGGGCAAGGCCAGGCTTTCTCCTTGAAACCTAAATCGCGTAAGCGGGACGGAGTTCTCTAACACCGGAAAAGTATAGGATAAGGTCATCTTTCGACCCTCACCCCCAACCCCTCTCCCAACCCCTCTCCCCTCGTGGGAGAGGGGAGCAAGGGATCAACTAACAAGCTGTTTCCCAATACTTGGAACGACTATTGTATGGATCCCAGAGCTTATGAACAAATGGCGGGCTTAGAAGATCGACATTGGTGGTTTGTGGGGCGCCGCCGCATTCTCAGGCAGGTTATTGCCGGGATCCCTCTTCCGCCCGCGGCTTGTATCTTGGAAGCCGGCTGTGGCAGTGGCGGCAACCTAGAAATGTTGTCTCAGTTTGGCCAAGTCTGGGCCATGGAAAGAAGCGAAATAGCATTGCCTTTGGCTCGGGCCCGCGGCATTGGGATTGTGGCCGAAGGTGAATTGCCGCATCAGATCCCTTTTGGCTCCCAGCAATTTGACCTTATTGCCCTACTGGACGTTTTAGAACATTTGGAGGAAGACAAAGCAGCTCTGGAAGCTCTCATCCAAAGGTTAAAGCCATCCGGCTACCTGGTGATCACGGTACCGGCCTACCCCTGGCTGTGGAGCGCCCATGACGAGCTCAATCACCACAAGAGACGCTACACAGCAGCACAACTTCTCTCCTTACTCAAGAGTGCCGGCCTGCAAATTCATACCTTTACCTTTTTCAACAGCTTTCTCTTTCCATTAGCAGCAGGGATCCGCCTAGCCCAAAAGAGCCTTCGCCTCAAGGAGAGTCAAGATCTAAAAATGCCCTCGCCTTGGATCAATTGGCTTTTAACCGAGATTTTTGCTGCAGAAGCCTATTTAATTTCTAAGTTCTCCCTACCCTTTGGCCTGTCTTTATTGGCGGTAGCTAGTCCTATGAAAACTCCTTCTCTAGGAAACTGAATCTCTTAATCTTCTCCTCAGCTTCTTGCTGTTATGACTGGTTTTTCAATTACCGTTGACTTTGCCGTTCGCGCTAGCGGGACGGAGTCCTTGCAGCCTCAAATGGATAGCCTTTTCTGTAGGATTGTTTCCAGTCTTAACTGCTGGAGGAGATAGCTCTTGGCCAATCGCGCTGGCGGGACGGGTTTCTTTCGCGGCTACACCCTGAGCTTGGATCCGCATCGCCTGTGGGTGCCCTTGGCTTGTTTGGGGGATGGGCTCTGTATTTGGCTGGCCTTCGGGGCAGGCTACTGGCTGCGCAGCTTGCGCCCCCACCAGCTTTTGCCCTGGGATGTTTATGCTGGCCTGGGGTTGTTGACAGTCCTTAGCTATTGGGGCGTTCAGGCTGGCTTGGGAGGATACGGCGAATCGAAGCGCTTATTTCGCTTTGAGGAATGGGCCAGTTTGCTGCTGGGGCTGGGGGTGACCTTTGGCTTGGTGTTGGCGGGGGCCTTTTTCGTGCGCTCCGTCTCGCTGTCGCGCTTGGTGGTGGGCTATGCCAGCCTGCTGGCCCTGCTTAGTTTGACGGGGATGCGGGCGCTGCTACGGCTGGGCATGGGTTGGCTGTATGCCCACGGCCAGGGGCGGCGAAGGGTCATCTGGGTGGGATCCGGCCTGCTCTTGGCTGATGTGCTGGAGCGGCTGGAGCGCTGCCCAGCCTTGGGGTTTGAGATTAAGGCTTGGGCCGTGGCCGGGGATCCCTCGGCGCCAGAACCAGAGCCTTTGCAGAAGCTGGAGCGGCTGGAGCCCAGCCACCTGGTGGCCTATGTGCAGGCTCACCCCGAGATCGAAGAGGTGTGGTTTGGGCAGCCGGAGCTGGCCAATGCACCTCTGTTGCTCAGCTTGCAGGCCCTGTCGGTGCAGGTACGGCTGGTGCCAGATATCCTCGGTTTTTTGACGGTGAACTTCAGCCTCCAGTCCCTGGACGGGATCCCGCTGCTGACGCTGCGCCAGCCCCCTCTGCGCTACGCCCACAACCGTTTCCTCAAGCGAGCGGTAGATATCCTGGGGGCCTCCCTGGGCCTGGTGTTGCTCAGCCCCCTGTTTCTGATCATCGCTGTGCTAGTGGCCTGCAGCAGCCCCGGCCCCATCTTGTATTGGCAGGAGCGGGTGAGCTTGGATGGGCGCCGCTTTTGGATTGCCAAGTTCCGCACCATGCGGGTGGATGCCGAGGCAGCCGGCCAGCCGGGCTGGACGCGCCCCGGGGATCCGCGCCGAACCAAGATAGGAGCTTTTTTGCGCCGCACCAACCTGGACGAGCTGCCCCAGCTTTGGAACGTCTTGAAGGGGGAAATGAGCCTGGTGGGCCCCCGCCCGGAGCGGCCCTACTTCGTGGAGCAATTTAGCCAGGAGATCCCCAAGTATCCGGATCGGCATTTGGTGAAAAGCGGCCTCACCGGCTGGGCTCAGATCCACGGCCTGCGGGGAGACACCAGCATTGCCCGCCGCACCCAGTATGATCTCTACTATGTGCAAAACTGGTCTCTGTGGCTGGATCTGCGCATCCTCGCCATTACCCTTTGGCAAGGGATCCGCGGACGGCTGACCGGCTATTAGGGGTTGCCTATGTCCTCCTCGCCCACGTCCCCAGAGCTCCTCTATGAGGGCAAGGCCAAGCGGGTCTACCGCACCGCCGATCCCCAGGTTTACCTCTGCCACTACAAAGACGACGCCACGGCCTTCAACGCCCAAAAGCGGGGATCCATCGCCGGCAAGGGGGAGGTCAACTGCACCGTCTCCAGCCGGGTGTTTGCCTACCTGGCGCAGCAGGGCATCCGCAACCACTTTTTGGCCCAGACCGGCCCTCGAGAGATGCAGGTGCGCGCCCTGCGGATCCTGCCCTTGGAAGTGGTGGTGCGCAACCGCACGGCCGGCAGCCTCTGCCGGCGCCTAGGCCTGGAGCAGGGCCTGCCCATCGAGCCGCCGCTGGTGGAGTTTTACTACAAAAACGACGCCTTGGGGGATCCTTTGGTAACCCCCGACCACATCCGCCTGCTGCACCTGGCCACGCCAGAGCAAGTGGAGAAGCTGGGATCCCTGGCCTTGGCGGTCAACACTCACCTTCGCAACTTCTGGCGGCGCTGCCGGTTGGAGCTGGTGGACTTTAAGTTGGAGTTTGGCCTGGACGAGGAAGGGGAGATCTGGCTGGCGGACGAGATCAGCCCCGACACCTGCCGCCTGTGGGATCTAGAAGGGACTGAGCCGCGGGTGCTGGATAAAGACCTCTTTCGCTTTGATCTCGGCGATCCAGCAGCCGGCTACCAAGAGGTGCTGCAGCGAGTGCTCCAGGCTACTGATCCCAATCTCCCCTCTCCTGCAGCGCGGGAGAGGGGCAGGGGGTGAGGGTGCCATGACTTCCCCCCGCTCCTCTGGCCCCGACGACCGCTTCCGCCGCCAATTGGCCGACCTGTTGGACACCTGGGTGGAGCAGGGGCTGATTCAGCCGGCGCAGCGGGATCGCCTGCGGGAGTACTACCAACTCGATAGCTTGCCGCGAACAGCTGCTAGCCGCTTTACCCTGGTGCTGCTGCTGTTGGGCGCCGTGCTGGTGGGCTTGGGGGTGATCTCCTTCGTGGCCGCCAACTGGGATGCCATTCCCCGCTCGGCCAGAGCCTTGGGATCCCTGGCCCTCACGGTGGGACTGCAGG
The DNA here is from genome assembly GCF_047462315.1 of Synechococcus sp. H60.2. Classification (NCBI taxonomy): domain Bacteria; kingdom Bacillati; phylum Cyanobacteriota; class Cyanophyceae; order Synechococcales; family Synechococcaceae; genus Synechococcus; species Synechococcus sp. H60.2. The sequence goes on from NZ_JANSIZ010000005.1 coordinate 49,161, forward strand.
TGGCCGGCTTGCGACTTTGGCAGCAGGGATCCCCGCGCTTGGGCAGCGCCCTATTGATTGCCGGGGAGCTGGCCCTGGGAGCCGCCATTATTCTGATGGCCCAGTGGTTCCAAATGGGGGGATCCGCCGCGGGCTTGTTCTTGGCCTGGGGGGCGGGCAGCTTGGCCGTGGCCTACAGCTTGTTCCACACCCCCAGTGGCGTCCTGGCCTGTCTCTTATTCGCCCTGGCCGGGATGACTGACCTGTGGCAGAGGGGGATCCGCTCGGCTCTGGATCCCCTCTACCCCTGGCTGGCCCTGGCCCTACTGCTGCCCCTTGCCTATGGGTGCCGCTCCCGCTGGATCTTGGCTTTGGCACTGGTAAACTTCGGCCTGGCGCTACAAAGGTCGGCAGAGGGCTGGGACAGCTCTGGAAAAGGCTTGACCCTCTGGCTGCTGCTGGGTCTTGCCGTTGTCTGGGGGCTGGGCTTTTGGCACCAACGCCATGGTTACCGACTAAGCCGGATTTTGACCGGAGAAAATGGCCAGGATGGCGAGCAGGAGCAAGTCTTGGATCTGATCCCGACGGCGGAGGGCCTGGCTTTGCTGGGGCTGGGTTTCTTGCTCTACGTCTGGAGCTTCCGTGACCCCTGGGACTGGGATCCCGACCCCTCACCTCTGTTCCAGGCTGTGGATCCCTGGGCAAGCTTGTCGGCGGCAGGGTTGCTGCTGCTGGCCGGCTGGGGCTGGTGGCAGGGGTGGCAGGCCAAGAGATCCCAGCCTGTCTCCGCCTGGCTTAAGGATGCCGTCGTTTTCCTCTCCCTGATTACCCTGGCCCTTTTGCTGGTGATCAGCAATGCTGTTTCTGGGGACTTGACCTCAAAAGTGGCCCTGGCCTTTGTTGCCCCCTGGATCCTAACCCTGCTGCTGGTGGGGTTGTCGGCGATCCTCTGCTGGGAAGGGTTGCAGCAGGGGCTGCGGGGGCGCTTCTGGCAGGGGCTATTGGGGTTAACCCTGGTGGTGCTGACCCGCTTTTTCGAGTATGAGACTGGCCTCTTGGTCAAGTCGGCGGTGTTGGTGGCCTGCGGGATCGGCGTGATCTGGGTGGGGCTGAAGGTTGAGAGACGTATCTTTAGGAATAATGACTAGAAATCCTCCCTTTGGTCTTCAGGAACTTAAGAGTCAATAGAAGTTTACAGAAAATCCCCCTATCTAGGGAACTTGCTTTTCCCTGAAAAGTCTTTGTTATTAAGTTTCCTGGAGAACGTCAATGAAAAAAACAGGCCTGGGCCTAGGTATACTGGCTCTAGTCTCTTTTTCTAGTTTTTGGAGTTATAGCTCTGCTTCAATTGCTGCGGGCAGAGATCGGTTTTGGGAGCATTTCCCCGTTGCGCAAGCTCCAAGGCCGGCTGTAAGGCCTAGGCCTTTAGAACCAACGCCCTCCCCCGTTCCCCCAATTGGGGAGCTCGATGAGCTGTTCCGGCAGATCCCTATTCTCCCCTCCCCAAGACCGTTGCCCACGCTCCCCTGTTCTCAGCCCATGCGGTTGCAGTCGGTAAGGCTGCAGGCTCCACCACCCAGCCCCGCTGTCCCTTTGCAGTCAGAGATACCGGCCACCATTTGGAGCAGTCTCCAGGGTCCTTACGGAACTACCAACTGGGCAGAACCAAGCCCCAATAAAGTCTTTGCCCATACTTTTCAATGGGATCCTCCTTGTAAAATAGGCTGCCGGCTAGGAGGTACTCTGACATTTGCCTACCGCAACAATCTGCCGGCTAGCAGCAACAGTTCTCCAGATGCGGGCAACGACAAGTACTACGTGTATAACGGCGGCACTCTAACTCAGTCGGGGTTCTTGTACGCTTCACCCGTTAGTTCGACGGGCCAGACTTTTACCAAAACCCTAACGCTCTCTCCCGCTGAAGTTGCCAACAACAAGGTTACGTTGGTGGTTCAAGACGACACGGCTGTCTTGGAAGCTAAGGTAGAGCTCAACTACTGTTGCTGTGAATGCGAGTTCCCTATCTAACGCAGGTCCTTGAAGCAGGAACGGCAGGGGAGAGGAGTTAAAACTCTCCCTGCCGGCTTTCCAGAGCTAGCTCAAAGGATTTAGCGGCGAGCCTGGGCAAAAATGGCCTGCAGGATTTCGTCGGCCCCCTGTTGCTTCAGCTTTTCCGCCAGGGAGATTCCCACCGCTTCCGGATCAGCAGTGGATCCCGTTTGGGTATCGCGGATCAGCCGTCGCCCCTCTAGGTCGGCCACCATGCCGGTTAGGTGCAGCTCTTCCCCCTGCACTTGGCTGTGGACCCCGATGGGCACCTGACAGCCCCCCTCCAAAGCCCGTAGGAAAGCTCGCTCAGCCAAACAGCGGGCTGTGGCCTCCGCATCGGCCAAGGGTCGAATGAGCTCCAAAATCCGCTCGTCCCCCTGCCGGCACTCGATGCCGAGGGATCCCTGGCCAACGGCGTACAAGGACACACTGGGATCCAGCACCTCGTGGATCCGCTGGGCTTGGCCCAGGCGCTTCAGCCCGGCCACCGCCAAGATCAGGCCGTCGTACTCCCCCCGATCCAGCTTGGCCAAGCGAGTGTTGAGGTTGCCCCGCACGTCCTTAAACTGCAGGTGGGGAAAGGCGTGGCGCAGTTGGGCCAGTCGCCGCAGAGAGGAAGTGCCGATCACCGTCCCTGCTGGTAGGGTGGCCAGGTGGTAGGCGCGCAGCTCCTCCCGCAGCACCAGCGCGTCCAGAGGATCCTCCCTCTGCGTAATTGCCCCCAGAACCAGGCCTTCTGGCAAGCGGGTGGGCAAGTCCTTGAGGCTGTGCACCGCCAGATCGCTAGTGCCGTTGAGCAGGCTAACCTCCAATTCCTTGGTAAACAGGCCCTTATCCCCGATTTTGGCCAGCGCCACATCCAGGATGATGTCTCCCTGGGTGGAAAGAGTGTGCAGCTCTAGGGGCAACCCCGGATGGTGGGCCTGCAACTGCCCCATCACCCAGCGGGTCTGGGCCAGAGCCAGCTCGCTTTTGCGGGAGGCGATCCGCACCGGCTGGACAGCTTGCCAGGGAGTTGAGGCCAGTTCGCTCATGGCTGCTGCAAAATCCGAGAACACCGTCTTTCACGCTAGCCGAATCTGCGCCGCCGCAGGGCAGCGGCCTTCAAGATCCTTAACCAGAACCGCCATTTCCCCCCAGCCGAGACTTTACTGCGGGGATCCCAGCCGGTAGGATAAGTAAACGGGTTCTCCGCCGCGGCGGGGAGAGGTCTGGTCTGTCAAACCTCCTTCTCCGAGGTTGCTAGAGGACAATTCTAAGTAGGGCCCCCTGATTTGGTTGGTAGTCTGCCTGGATAGGTCTTATGGAAGAAAGCAACGTCGGCAACGGCACTCAGTTACTGCTCAAGCGCACCATCCCTGTCAAGGTGGTGGTCACCCCCCTTTGGAAGAAAGAAATGCAGGAGCAATTGGAGCGGCAAATCGAAGCCACCGATGCTCAGATGCAGCAACTGGAGTTTCAGGGCAAGCGGGCCATTGCCGAAATCGAAAAACAAAGCCCTAACCCCAACAGCCCCCAGGTGCTCCAACAGGTAGAAGCGGTAAAAAGCCGCGTGAATGAGCAAAAGATCAAGCTCTTGGATCAAAAAAACCAGTTGCTCCAACAGATCAACCAACTGAGTAGCCTGGAGCTGAACCAAGAGGTGCTGCAGGGCAGCGTGGAGAGCTTCTTCCGCGTGCAAAAGGGAGACAACCTGATCCAGAAAATGCAGGTGGAGATCCTGCTGGAAGATGGGGTGATCAAGGAAATTCGCGGCAACCCATAAGCTTTTCATATCCTTTGGGAGGACAGGGATCCCTTGCTGTGGGGTAGCAGACCAGAACCTTTGGTCTTCAACCCAACGTGGTGGCAACACAATAGGTGACAATAATTAACGACCTCTTAACAGCCGCTGGGCTCGGGGCGGCTGATGCGTACGGGCAAAGTTGTTACCTACGAGATGCTCCCCATGTCTGAGTTTGTCGGGTCAGAGCCTGCTCCCCTCGAGGATCTACATCTTCCCGATTGGCTGCTCACCTCGGCCCAGCGCCGCCGTCTCAAGGCTTTCCTGGTTCTGGCGACGGTGTGGGGTCTGGTCAGCCTGATGCACCAAGTAGCGGTAGCCCGCTGGTTTACCGTTGGCCTGGCCACCTTCATGGTCATCCACATCAACCGCTTGTTCCGGCTGCAACCGGCAGCTCTGCCGCCCCCCTTGAGGCTTCACCCTCCTGGAACAATGGCCCGGCCTCCCGCCGTCGCCGAAACAGCCTCCCTGCCTTTGCCTGAGGTGGGCGGGGCTCAGCCCTTAGCGCTGGCGGGTTCTCCTCTGCCGCGAGTGGCGGTGTTGATCCCGGCCAAAAACGAAAGCGCAGTGCTGCCGCGGCTGCTGCATAGTCTCACCCAGTTGGATTACCCCAGCAGCCACCTGGAGCTGTGGGCCATTGACGATGCCAGCAGCGATGCCACCCCCGACATCTTGCAGGAAGCCCAAAAGCGGATCCCTCATCTGCGAGTTTACCGACGGCCCCCGGGGCGAGGAGGCGGAAAGTCTGGCGCCCTCAACGAGGTGCTGCCCCTGACGCGGGGGGAGATCATCCTGGTCTGCGACGCCGACGCCATTGTGCCCCCGGATTTGCTGGCTCGCACCCTGCCGCTGTTTGGCCAGCCCCCCCGCCCCGGCAGACGGACAATCGGCGCTGTTCAGGTGCGCAAAGCCCTGAGCAACCCCAACGTCAACTTCTGGACTCTGGGCCAGGTGGCGGAGATGGCCTCCGATGCCTACTTGCAGCAGCAGCGGGTGGCCATCCGCGGGATTGGCGAGCTGCGAGGCAACGGCCAACTGGTGCGACGGGATGTCCTGGAAAAGTGCGGCGGCTGGAACGAGAACACCCTCACCGACGACCTGGATCTCACTTTTAAGTTGCACCTGGCGGGGGTGGATATTGCCTTTCTGACGGAGCCGGCCATCGTCGAAGAGGGGGTCACCTCTTGGAAAAGCCTTTGGCACCAGCGCTGCCGCTGGGCGGAAGGGGGCTACCAGCGCTACCTCGACTACTGGCCAGGGATCCTCAGCCGCCGCCTGGGCATGGCTAAGACGGTGGATCTCTGGGCCTTTTTTATCTCTCAGTACTTGCTGCCGATGGCCTTAGTTCCCGATACCCTCTGGGTACTCTTGGCCGACCACTCCTCAGTGCTGCTCCCCTTGAACGCTCTGGTCATGGGATCTGTGACGGTGGCCTTCTATCGCGGGCTGCGCCAAGTGGAGGGGCTGCGCGGACGAAAGCTCTGGTGGCGCACTGCCCTAGGCTTGGTGTACATGCTGCACTGGCTGCCGGTCATGATTGTAACCACGGCTCGTATGTGTGTGCAGCCCAAGCGGTTGAAATGGGTGAAAACCGTGCATCACGGCCTCTGAATTTCGCCTGCCAGGGATCCCCTTAATCCTGCTATCCTAATCAAACGCCAGCTCACCACACTACCCAGCCCGACTATGGCCCGCCTCTACTACGACTCTGACGCCAACCTGGATCTCCTGGACGGCAAGACCGTCGCCATCATCGGCTACGGCAGCCAGGGCCATGCCCACGCCCTCAATCTGCGCGACAGCGGTGTCAACGTCCTCGTCGGCCTCTACCCCGGCAGCCCCTCTTGGCCCAAAGCCGAGCAGGACGGGTTAGTGGTCAAGACTGTAGCAGATGCTGCGGCTGCCGCCGACTGGGTGATGATCCTGCTACCGGACGAAGTGCAAAAGACCGTCTTCCAGAGTGAGATCCGCCCGCATTTGCAGCCGGGGAAGGTGCTCCTGTTTGCCCACGGCTTCAACATCCACTTTGGCCAGATCCAGCCGCCGGCGGACGTCGATGTCATCATGGTTGCTCCCAAAGGCCCCGGTCACCTGGTGCGGCGCACTTACCAGGAGGGCCAGGGGGTGCCTTGTCTGTTTGCTGTCTACCAGGATGCCTCGGGGATGGCGCGGGAGCGGGCCATGGCTTATGCCAAGGGGATTGGCGGCACGCGAGCTGGCATCCTTGAGACCACCTTTCGGGAGGAGACCGAGACCGACCTCTTTGGCGAGCAGGTGGTGCTCTGTGGTGGCCTCACGGCTTTGATCAAAGCCGGGTTTGAGACCCTGGTGGAAGCGGGCTACCAGCCGGAGCTGGCCTACTTCGAGTGCCTTCACGAAGTCAAGCTCATTGTCGATCTCATCGTCGAGGGGGGTCTGGAGAAAATGCGCCACAGCATCTCCAACACGGCAGAATACGGCGACTACACCCGTGGCCCCCGCATCATCACGGAGCAAACCCGCGCCGAAATGAAACGGATCCTCGCCGAGATCCAAAGCGGCCAGTTTGCCCGCGAGTTTGTCTTGGAAAACCAGGCTGGCAAGCCCGGCTTTACGGCGATGCGCCGCCGCGAGGCCGAGCACCCCATCGAAAAGGTGGGCAAGGAGCTGCGGGCCATGTTTAGCTGGCTGAAGGAATAGGTAGAGGTCATTTCCCAGGCAAGTCTCGTGCTGGATCTGAAGCTGCTGCGGGATCGCCCAGAAGAGGTACGCCAAGCCCTGGACAAGCGCGGGGCCAGTATCGATCTGGATGAGATCCTGCAGTTGGATCGGGAGCGGCGCCAGTTGGAAGCTCGGCGTGGCTCTCTGCAGGCGGAAAGCAACACCCTTGGCAAGAAAGTCGCCGCGCTCATCCGCCAGGGAGCGGATCCCCAGGGATCCGAGGTGGCGGCCCTGCGGCAGCAGGGGGCAGAGCTCAAGGCCGAGATCGCCCGACTGGAACAGCGGGAGCGGGAGCTGGAGGAGGAGATGCGCGCCCGCCTGCTTACCCTGCCCAACTTGCCCTTGCCCAGCGTGCCGGTTGGCCGAGATGAGGCCGACAACGTGGAGGTGCGCCGCTGGGGAGATGAGCTAAAACCCGCCCATCCCGTCCTTCCCCACGACGAGATTGCCGAGAAGCTGGGCCTCTTGGAGATTGGCCGTGCTGTCAAGGTAGCCCAAAGCCGCTTTGTCGCCATGGTAGGGGCAGGGGCGGCTCTGGAGCGGGCCTTGATTGCCATGATGCTGGAGCGCCACATTGCCGCCGGCTACACCGAGGTAATCCCTCCTTTTTTGGTCAACAGCGCTGCTCTGCAGGGAACAGGACAACTGCCCAAGTTTGCCGAGGAGAGCTTTCGCTGTGCTGAGGATGACTTGTGGCTGATCCCGACAGCGGAAGTGCCCCTCACCAACCTGTACCGGGACGAGGTGATCCCAGCCGAGCACCTGCCGCTATATTTCTGTGCCTACACGCCTTGCTTTCGCCGCGAAGCCGGCAGCTATGGCCGGGACACCAAGGGCCTGATCCGGCTGCACCAGTTTCAAAAGGTGGAACTGGTCAAAGTTACCCACCCCACCCAGTCGGAGGTAGAACACGAAAAGCTGGTACAGGATGCCGAGGCCATTTTGCAGATGCTGGAGCTGCCCTACCGGGTGGTGGAGCTGTGCACCGGCGATCTGGGTTTCTCGGCGGCCCGCTGCTTTGATCTGGAGGTGTGGTTCCCCTCCCAAAACCGCTACCGGGAGATCTCCAGTTGCTCCAACTGCTGGGATTTCCAGGCCCGCCGCGCCAACCTGCGCTACAAAGAGGCCGGGCAGAAAGGCACTCACTTCGTCCACACCCTCAACGGTTCGGGCTTGGCAGTGGGCCGTTCTCTGGCCGCCCTGTTGGAAAATCACCAGCGGATGGACGGCTCAATCCGCATTCCCCAGGCACTGCGTCCTTTCCTCAGCTCCCGCTTCCTCTCCCAAGACGGCACTCTCCGGACTGCTCCCTAAGCCATTCTGCCGCGGTGCTCCAGCAAGCCATAGCTGCGGAGAGTATGTCAATCTAGATAGGGATCCCTACCCTGCCAGGGTTTATGTTGCCCAAGCATCGTCCCAAGCAACTCTCACTGGGCCCTCTGGAATCTGAGATCCTCGATATCCTTTGGGAGCTGGGCAGTGCCAGCACCCGCCAAATCCACGAGCGTATCTTGGCCGATCCCGACCGAGAGTTGGCCTATGCCTCTGTAACTACCGTTTTACGGCGCCTAAGCCAGAAGGGCTGGGTGAGCTGTGAACGTCGCACCGATGCAGAAGGGCGGAGTCTGCCGATGCTGTGGCGGCCCCGTCTTTCTCGCCAGGAAGCTGCCAGCCTCAGGGCCTTTGCCCAGTTGCAGCAATTTTTGGCCGTCGGGGATCCCGACACGGTGGCAGCCTTTGCCGACAGTCTGGATCAGGCCAGCGTGTCCCAGTTGCAGGCGATTGCCGAGCGGCTGCGGGCTGCGCGGGAAGCCAGGAGGGATCCCCAATGAGCCACTTGGGCATGTTGCTGTTGGGTTTGGGCCTCAGTTGGCTGTGGCGAGCCCAGGTGCGGCTGGATAGAGGGGGTTCCTGGGCCCAGCGCTGGCAGTGGGCCTGGATCCACTTCTTGCTGCCGCCGCTGTTTTTGCTGATGACTGCCCTTGCTTTGGCTTGGATGGGGCCGTGGGGACAAATGGCCGGGTCAGGAGGCTGGTTCTGCTATGGCTGTGCGCTGCTGGTGCTGGCCGTGGCTGGGGGCGTAGCCTTGCACTGGGCTTGGGAGTTCTGGCGCTCCTGCCGACGTGCTCACCTCCAGGCTCTGGCCCAAGTTGATCTGTACGGCTCTCCGGCCTACGTCCTGGATTTGGAGATCCCTTTTGCTGCCCAGATGGGGGTGTGGAAGCCGCAATTGGTGGTTAGCCGCGGTCTGCTGGAGCAGTTGGATGAGGAGCATCTGCGGGCGGTTCTGGCCCACGAAGAGGCCCATCGTCACTACTGCGATACCTTGTGGATGTTTGCGGTTGGTTGGCTGCGACGGCTCAGCGGCTGGCTGCCGAATACGGAGGTTCTCTGGCAAGAACTGCTGACCCTGCGGGAGCTACGGGCAGATTGCTGGGCGGCTCAGCGGGTGGATCCCTTGGTGCTGGGAGAGGCTCTGGTGCAGGTGGTAGGCCATGGCATGGCGCAGCAGCCGGCAGCGGCTTGGGTTGGCTTTGCCCTGGAAATGGGATCCACTGCGGGGGGACGGCTGCAAGAGCGCATCGATGCCCTATTGCAGCAAGAGGAGTCGGGCCCCGTCGCGCCCTCGTCGCACCTTTCCGTGCAGGGTTGGGCTTGGCTGGGGCTGGCTCTGCTGCCTTTATTGGCCATCCCCTTTCACCACTGAGACGATGGCCTGGGCGGAGCCAAGAATCCTTTCCTTCGGGGGAGTTGCCTGATGGCGTTTTTTTCCCTACGATGGAAGATACTTTGATCCTCGGTAGCTCAGCGGTAGAGCGGTCGGCTGTTAACCGATTGGTCGCAAGTTCGAATCTTGCCCGAGGAGCTTGTCTTTGCTACTTGAAGTCCCGCCCTGGGAGCTATAATGCCCTCTGGCTATTTTTGCGTCACGTATTTCGAGGACAATTGCTGTGATTGACCTGTCGCGGATCCCTGCCCAACCCAAGCCGGGTCTGCTCAACCTCTTGATTGAGATCCCTGGCGGCAGCAAGAACAAGTACGAGTTTGACAAAGACATGGGCGTGATGGCCCTAGACCGGGTGCTCTACTCTTCGGTGCAGTACCCCTACGACTACGGCTTTGTGCCCAATACGCTGGCAGGGGACGGGGATCCCTTGGATGGCCTGGTGATCATGGATCAGCCCACCTTTCCAGGGTGCGTGATTGCGGTGCGCCCGCTGGGCATGCTGCAGATGATCGACGCAGGGGAGCCGGATGAGAAGTTGCTGTGCGTGCCCGCTAAGGATCCTCGCTATGCTTCCGTAACCAAGCTGGAAGATATTGCCCAGCACCGCCTGGACGAGATTGCCGAGTTTTTCGCCACCTACAAGCGCCTAGAGAAGAAAGAAACCCAGATCTTGGGCTGGAAAGGTCTGGCCGAAACCGAAGCAGTGATCGCCAGCAGCATTGCCGCCTACCAACAGTCCAAGTAGCTCCCCAGCTTTTCTGGACTGGAGCGCGCCGCTGAGGGTGCTGGCCAGTTGACGCCAAGCTGCCCTGGAGTGGGCTCCTTGAGCTAGCCTAGGTTTGGACTCGACAGCTTTTGCTATGGTGGATACCCTTCAGCTTTGGCTCTACCACCTAGAGCAGTGGGCAACGGAGCTGGTTCAAGGTCAACTGCAGCACCTTTCCCCGCTGAGCCTGCTGCTGGTGGGTCTGGCAGGTTTGGTTACCAGCCTTTCTCCCTGTCTGCTCTCTATGTTGCCGGTAACCATTGGCTACATCGGCGGCTACACCCCTAGCCCTGATGAAGAGGCCGGAAAAGTGCGTCGGCACATCTGGGCCCAATCTTTGGGTTTTGCGGCTGGGGTGGCTTTTACCCTGACCCTGCTGGGTTTGGGGGCAGCTTTGCTAGGCCGGGTTTATGGACAAACCACTGCCTTTGGATCCCTAGTGGCGGGAGGGATCGCCATCCTCATGGGGCTGAACCTGCTGGAAGTCTTCCCCCTGCGCTTCCCCGATTGGTTTAACCGGTTGGAGATCCCTGGCCAGTGGCCTGGGCTGAGCCGGTCGGTGGTGCTGGGATCCACCTTTGGCCTGGTGGCTTCTCCCTGCAGCACGCCGGTTTTGGTGGCCCTGCTGGGCTGGGTTTCCACCACGGAGCAGCCCTGGGTGGGGGGCGGGTTGCTGCTGGCCTATGCCCTGGGGCTGGTCTTGCCGCTGCTCTTGGCAGGGGTGTTTGCCGGCTCGCTCAAGCAACTGCTGGCCCTGCGGCGCTGGTCGGGCTGGTTCACCTATGCCAGTGGCGTGGTGTTGGTGGGCTTTGGCACCCTGACGATCCTCTCCGCGTGGGCCTAAGGGAACAGGCTAAGATGGGGCTGCCCTGAGAGGGGCATCCAAGTCTTGAGCTAACAACTTCCCATGGTTATCCATCCTCTGCCGCTGTTGCGGCGGTATTTTCGCCATGAGCTGCTGCCGCTGCTGGCGGATCTGCGCCTAGCCATTGGCCTTCTCTTGGCGATTGCCCTTTTGAGCGCCCTGGGCACGGTGATCGAGCAAGAGGAAACGGTGGCCTTCTACCAGGCTCACTATCCTGAGCATCCGGCCCTGTTTGGCTTTCTCACCTGGCGGCTGATCCTCAAGCTGGGGTTGGATCACGTCTATCGCACCCCTTGGTTTCTGGCCCTGTTGATCCTGTTTGGCAGCAGCCTGGCCGCCTGTTCTTTCACGCGCCAGTGGCCGATGCTCAAGGTGGCCCGTCGCTGGAGCTACCTCACCCGTCCTTCCTCCTTCCAGCGGCTGCCCTTTTGGGTCTATCTGCCCCAACACTCCCTAGAGGGACTGCCGCAGCGGCTGCGACAACGGGGTTATGCGGTGTTTGAGGAGGGATCCCGGCTCTACGCCCGCAAGGGGCTAATCGGGCGGTTCGGCCCCATCTTGGTGCACGTCAGCCTGCTGCTGATCCTGTTGGGAGCCATCTGGGGCAGCCTCGGGGGCTTTAAGGCCCAGGAGCTGATCCCCAGCGGTGGGGTTGCTGCCATTGAACATGTAACCGGGGCAGGGGATCTGGCTCGTCTGCCCACGTGGCAAATTCGGGTTAACCGCTTCTGGATCGACTATGCTCCCGACGGACGGGTAAAGCAGTTTTATTCTGACCTCTCGATTCTGGATGGGGGACAGGAGGTCAAGCGCCAGACCATCTCTGTCAACCATCCCCTCTCCTACCGCGGCGTGACCCTCTACCAAGCCGACTGGGGCATCGACAGCATCCGCATCCGCCTCAACAACAGCCCCCCCTTCCAAATTCCAGTGGTGCCGGTGCCCACCCAGGCGGGCAGCAAGCTCTGGGGCGCTTTTGTGCCCACCCGACCGGATCTCAGCGAGGGCTTGACGCTGTTGTTGCCAGATTTGCAGGGGACGGCCCTGCTCTACGACACCCAGGGCCAATGGGTAGGATCCCTGCGCCAGGGCATGAGCCTGGCCCTTGATGAAGTGGCTCCGCAGCGCTTTCCCAAACGCCTTACCCTGCACCTAGATGAGGTTATCGGCGCCACCGGCCTGCAAATGAAATCGGATCCAGGGATCCCGCTTGTCTACCTCGGCTTTGGGCTGCTGATGCTGGGGGTGGTGATGAGCTATTTCAGCTACAGCCAAGTTTGGGCTCTGGAGACGGAAGCAGGGCTTTACCTGGGGGGCAAAACCAACCGCGCCCTGGTGACCTTCGAGCGGGAGTTTGCCCACCTGGTGGAGCAGCAACTGCTCTCCTCTCCCCCTTCTCCGGCAAAAGAACTCAATCCCGCCGCTCGCGTCAGCGGGACGGAGTCCTTAGCCAACGGCTAGCCTACCCAAGTGCCGGCTGTTTGACCAACAACACTGCCCAGGGTTATCTAGCTCCCCTCTCCCTCAGGGAGAGGGGCTGGGGGGGAGGGCTGTCTCGTATCCACATCT
>NZ_JANSIZ010000006.1:0-57797 GCF_047462315.1 Synechococcus sp. H60.2
TGCACAAACTGCCGCAACGGGTAGAACGCCCCTCGCGCTAGCGGGCCGTAGGCCTCACTGTTCGACCGCCGCCGCTCTCTCTTGCTGCGTGACTGTTGGTTGACACGCTCCCTAATCCCGGTCAGGTCTTCCAAGGCAATAAAACGGTGGGTCGCCTGTGCCCTAGTAACAATGGACTTGGAGATGCGATGGTTCACCCAAGCTTGAAAGTATCTCTCCCGACCAGACAGCCGTTGCGACAGCTCCCGGCATCTCCGCCAACTGCTGCGTGGGCCCTTCCTGGCCTTGCGTTGCAGAGCCGCTCTCAAGCGGGAGTAGTGGTCTCTGACCTGGTTCAACTGCTGTCCATTCCAGTTATCTCCCTCTGTTCGCGTCAGCGGGACGGAGTCCTTGGTGTGGGCAATGTCTCTCCTACCCAAGTCCACACCCATTGCCTTGGCGGTGTCTCGTGGCTCTGGTGGATCCTGCTCCACGCAAATCTGGACATAGTAAGAACCGAACCGTCTTTGCGTTTGATGAGCGTGGCCGATTTGGGATTGGTACCTGCCAACACGGCCCGCTGGTAGTTGCCCATTGCCAACTCAAAGCGTTCCCGCCCCTCAATGGTGGTCAGCGACACCGTCCAGTCTTTTTCCCGAAAAGAATTCCCGAAAAGAAAAGGTGCGAGCGTCAAAGGACTCCGTCCCGCTAGCGCGAAAGGTCACAAAACCCCCCTTGAACGCTTTGACCAGACGGTTCTTTTGGCGGGCAACCTTGCGCGAGCCTGCAACCCGCCTGCACACCTGTTGTGCCAGGTTGCTGGATAGTCCAAAGCGGGTACGAATTTCGCGGTAGCAAAGAGATTGGAGCTTAACGGCGTTGACTATCTTCTCCGGTGTGTTCTCGTTCACCCAGTAAGGCCTCCGGCCCGCTGGCGCGAGCAAGGCTCGCGCAAAAGCGTCTGGCGTCGCCTCCAGCTTGGCGGCTTGCGACGCAGACACCTTGAGCTTGCAGGAGATAGTCAGGACTTGGGGTATGCCCCTATCTTTTTATTGTTGTCCGGCTTCTCGCATTCCTCCCGACACAAGGACTCCGTCCCGCTTCACGACTGGCTACGCCAGAGCGCGGGCCTCCTGCGGTTTCTAGCTGAAGAGACTGCACAATTGGGTTCAGCCGGGGAAGTTCCTTCTGCCTGCTTCTCTCACCAAAGGATGCTGCTGGGATTTTCCCGGCTTGCTCTTCTTAGTAGCCGACACTCACGAGGAAACCCAAGGCTTTTGCCCGGAGGCTGGTCTTGTTGCCCTGTGGAGCAGAAAGGTTTTGGTCTGTTCAGCGCAAGGGGAAGGTCAGGCGGCAGCGGGTTTTGAAGCTGTCATCGGCTTAGGGCTCCCGTTGTGCCCGTTCAGGGCAGCGGGTGAGCCGGGCTTTTTCTCATCCTCCGACAACAATAGGTCGCGGATAAGCCGAGCTGCCGAGCGTTGCAACCAGCGGGAGGCCAATTGCCGGCCCAGTTGCTGGGCCTCCGGCTTGGTAGCTATCTTGGCAACAATGGGCAAAAGCTGTAGTGGCTGAAAGGCGGGGTTGCTGCTGAGGATTTCCCACAGGCGTTGCAAATGAGCCAGGCCGTCTGCGGTTCCGTTCCCCGAGCTGGAGAAAAGCACATCCACCAGCCGCTCCCGCAAGAAGGCCCCCCGTTCGGAAAAGATAAAATCGATGGCCTTTTCCAGGGATCCCTGCAGGTCGAAGTCTTCGCTGTTGGCGGCGTTGCGCAGCAGGTTCTCCAGGCGGTTCCAGCGAAATTGCCCTTGGTTAAACAGCAGCTCCCGCAGCGAGGTGCGCAGCTCTGGGGCCGGGTCGGTGAGCAGGCGCTGGGCCACATAGGGATAGGCTACGCTCAACACCTTGAAATTGGGATCCAAACCAATGGCGATCCCCTCCAGAGTGAGCAAAGAGCGGATGATCAGGGCGTAGTAGGCGGGCACACGGAAGGGAAAATCGTACATCACTCCCGAGAGCCTATCCGTGATGCTTTTAAAATTCAGCTCGGCCACGGAGCTGCCCAGGGCCTCGGCAAAGACAGCTTCCAAAGCAGGGATGATGGGGGTGAGATCGGTATTGGGATCCAGGAACTCCAGATCCACGTAGTCCTGTGCCAAGGCAACAAAATCCCGGTTCACCAAGTGGACGATGGCCTTGATCAGGCCGTAGCGCTGGTGGGGCTGGATGGTGCTCATCATCCCAAAGTCGATGTAGGCCAGCCGCCCGTCGTACATGGCCAAGAGGTTGCCCGGATGGGGGTCGGCGTGGAAAAAGCCATGCTCCAAAAGCTGCTTAAGGGAGCAGTTAACCCCAATCTCGATCAGGTGCCGCCCGTCCAAACCTGCCGCAGTGATCTTGTCAAGCTGGGTTAGCTTGATGCCGTCAATCCACTCCATCGTCAGCACCTTGGTGCGGGTGTACTGCCAATAGATTTTCGGGGCGTAGATGGAGGGGTGGCGGTACAGCTCCAGGAAGCGCTCGGCATTGCGGCCCTCTTGGGTGTAGTCCATCTCCTCGTAAAGCCGCCCAGCGAACTCATCCACAATGCCCACCAAGTCGCTGCGGATGCGGCGGAAGGTGCGCTTGGCCCAGGCGGCCAGACTGCGGATGATGTACATGTCCAGGGAAATGCGCCCGATCAAATCGGGCCGCTGCACCTTGACGGCGACTTTCTCCCCTGTGTGCAGATAGGCCTGGTAAACCTGCCCCAGGCTGGCAGCGGCAACCGGCTCCGGGCCAATCTCGCGAAAGATCTGCTCTACCGGTTGGCCAATTTGCGACTCAATGAGGGCAAAGGCGGTGGCATTGTCGAAGGGGGGCAGCTCATCCTGAAGCTTGGCCAGTTCTTCCAAAAAAAGAGGCGAGACCAAATCGGGACGGGTGGAGAGGGCCTGGCCGATTTTGATAGCTGTCGGCCCCAATTGCGTGAGGATCTCCCGCAGCCGTGCCGCGTGCTTAGGCCGATTTTTCAGCTCCACCCCTCGCCAGCGATCCCAAAACACCCAGGCCAACAGGCCCAAAAAGGGGGTGATCAACTGGAATAGACGCCCCAGCACCAGATCCCAGCGTCCCCGGTATTGCTCAGCCACTTGCTCCGGGTTGTAACGCAGGGCTGGCTGCGACGGAGGGAAAACAGCCTCAGGCCCCGCCGCTGCCGAACTCAGGCGATGCTGTGTCGCCACGGGTTTGGTTACTGCTGGTGTTGACGGTGTTGCGCCCATAGAAGCCCCAACGGATCTCGTAACACATCTTAACTTGCTGGCTCGGGTGCGGTGAAAATGGTCTTCTCGCCAAACCTGCGGCCGAACTCAGGCGAAAAGTAACACCCAACCGCTCGAGGGAAGCCTCATAGACGAAAGCTTTGTGTCTGAGGCGGATCCCTTACGGTTGCTTTCCGTGAGGACTTGCAAGCCCAAGACTGTGAGCGGGACAGCCTCAAGAGGGGCTTTACGGCGCTCTTTGATAGGGATTAAGATACGGCTGCAAACCGATACCAATTGGTGCGATCCTAGGCAAGGGATCTGCCACTATGCATGCAAGCTTCCTTCCCCACCGTTTTATGGGTTGATGGCTACAACATTATCGGAGCTTGGCCCAACCTAAAGAAGTTGGCACATTGCTCCCTGATGGACGTGGCGCGTCTGCGCCTGGTGGAGTCTTTGGCCAGCTACGTGGCTTTCCGCGGCTACCGGGCAACTGTGGTGTACGACGCCTATACCCAGTTCACTCCCGCCCGACAGGAGCGCTCTCCCTCCGGCATCGAGATTCTCTATACCGCTTATGGGGAAACTGCCGACGCTTGCATCGAGCGGCTCTGTGCTCAGTTGCAAGCAGATACCTATCGGGTACGGGTAGCCACCTCAGATCGTGTCCAGCAGTGGGTGATCGGCGGCTACAACGCAGAATGGATCTCGGCAGAACAACTGTGGGCGGAAGTGCAGGAGGCCCAAGAGCAGATCCGGTGCATCAAGCCCAAGCGCCTACCGAGCAGGCGGGGTATTGATTCCTACTTGGACGCAGAGACCCTCTCTCGCCTAAACCGCTGGCGACTCTCCGGTCGGGATCCCATACATTAACTGGCTACATTAACTGGCGAGGTGCTCTGAGGCAAACCTGATACCGGAGCAGGGTCTCTCCCACACTGGTTGTATGGGTTGCCTAGGTCGCCAAAGCCCTTCTTAGGGTAGGCAAAAGCGGGATTTGGCTTCAGAGATCCAGATCTGCTTTAATGTAGCGAATGTAGTGAAGCCCTGTTCTCTCCTTTGGGAGCTCATTCTAGGAACCCGACTATGGCAGATGGCGAATACAAGCCTGGGCTAGAAGGCGTTCCAGCCACGCGTTCTAACATTAGTTTTGTCGATGGCCAGGCAGGGATCCTGGAGTATCGGGGCATCCCCATTGAGGAACTGACAGCCCACAGCACCTTTTTGGAGACGGCCTATCTGCTGATCTTCGGCAAGCTGCCGACGCAATCCGAGCTGGACAACTTTGATCAGGCCGTCCGCAGCCATCGGCGGGTCAAATACCGCATCCGCGACATGATCAAGTCGTTTCCTGAGTCGGGCCACCCGATGGATGCCCTGCAAACCTGCGTGGCAGGCTTGGGGATGTTCTATCCGGTGCGGGAGGCGGATCCCGACTATGTGTTTGGCACGGTTACCCGTCTGCTCGCCAAGCTGCCGACCATGGTGGCCATGTTTCACCAGATGCGCCAGGGTAACGATCCCATCCCCCCCGACGACAGCCTGGATCATGCCGCCAATTTTCTCTACATGCTCTCCGGCAAGAAGCCGGATCCCTGGCTGGCCCGCATCTTCGATACCTGTCTGATCTTGCACGCCGAACACACGGTCAACGCCTCTACCTTTGCCCTGCTGGTAAGCGCCTCTACCCTGGCCAGTCCCTACAGCAGCCTGGCCACGGCGGTGGGCACCCTTTCGGGGCTGTTGCATGGGGGGGCCAACCAACAGGTGATGAGGCTGTTGCGGCAAATCGGCTCGGTGGAAAATGTGCGCTCGTTTATCGAAGAGAAGCTGGCCAAAAAAGAGCGCATCATGGGCATGGGCCATCGCGTTTACAAGGTGAAGGATCCGCGCGCCACCATTCTGCAGCGGCTGGCCGAGGAGCTGTTCGAGCGCTACGGCCACGACAAGTACTACGAAATCGCCCTGGAAGTGGAGCGGGTGTGTGCGGAGCTGCTGGGGCCCAAAGGAATTTACCCCAACGTGGACTTCTACTCGGGGTTGGTCTACGCCAAGCTAGGGATCCCGGAAGATTTGTTTACGCCGGTCTTTGCCATTGCCCGGGTGGCGGGTTGGCTGGCCCATTGGCGGGAGCAGTTGTCGGATAATCGGCTCTTCCGACCCACCCAGGTGTACACAGGTGAACGCCAGCAACGCTACATCCCCATCGAGGAGCGGGGTTGAGAGCGGTTTGACAGGGCACTGGGCCGGGATCCAAACTCAGTAGAGCCCAAATGCGTGTGTGAGGTGGTGCGTTGAGCCCTTTGGATTCTCCCCTTTGGCGAGACGGGTTCACCCTCTTCTTGAGCATTGTGGTGCAGGCCATGCCGTTTTTGCTCTTGGGGGTGTTTCTCTCCGGGCTGATGGCCGTGTTCGTAGAGGGATCCCAGTTGGCTCGTTTCCTACCCAAAGGCAAAATCGGCAGCGCGGTAGCCGGTGGCGCCCTGGGGTTCTTTTTTCCGGTGTGCGAATGCGGCAATCTGCCCGTGGCCCGGCAACTGGTGATCAAAGGGATCCCACCCTATGTGGCGGTGGCTTTTTTGTTGGCAGCGCCGGTGTTTAACCCGGTCGTGATCTTCTCCACGTGGATTGCCTTTCGCAGCATGCCGGAGCTGGTGGCCTACCGGGTTCTTTTTTCTTTTGGCATTGCGGTGGCCATCGGCTTGCTCTTCAGCGTGCAAAAAGATCTGGAGCCTTTGTTGCAACCGGCGGTCTGGCGAGAGCTGCAGCGCAACCGCTGCCAAGAGGCAGCTCTGAAAAGCACCTCCTGCTCGCCGTTGTTGCAGGGGGGCACCTTTTGGATTGGATCCCAGGGCCATGCTCAAGGGGCTGCTGGCGGATCCCTGGCCACTCTGCAGACTGCCGAAGAGGTGTATCGGGCAGCGCTGGCCGCTGCCCCTGCTCTCTCTTGGCGGCAAAAGGGATTGTTGCTGCTGCAAACCTGGGCTAGAGAGATTCGCGAGCTGGGATCCGTGCTCATCCTGGGCTCGGCAATAGCGGCCTTTGTGCAGACGGTGATCCCGCGTTCGTTTGTTCTAAATTATGGCCAAGATGAACTGGTCTCGATCCTGATCATGATGGCCCTGGCCGGGATCATTTCTATCTGCTCGACGGTGGATGCCTTTTTTGCCCTCTCCTTTGCCGCCACCTTCACGCCGGGATCCCTGTTGGCCTTTATGGTGTTTGGGCCGATGGTGGACTTGAAGGCCATTGGCTTGATGCTGACTTTGTTCAGGCCCCGCGCCATTTTCTACTTGGTGCTCCTGACTTTCCAGTTCACCTTGGTAGGGGCTTTGGCCATCAATTACTACGGCGGTTAAAATCTTGGATAGGTACTCCCCGCAGCGAACGATAGCTTAACTGCAGGGTCAGCGGCGATTAGGCTGAGATATTCAGAGTGCCAGGATCTCTGAGATTGAGAAGTTGGGCAGGAGGGCATTGTCCTGGCTGGAGCTGAAACGACTACATACGGGCGGCAGGATAGAACCGTGAGCAACCTATACTTTGCAGATTTTAACTTGTGGATTGCCCAAACAACCCAGCTCTTGCGGGAGGGACGTTGGCAAGAAATTGATCTAATCCATTTAATCGAAGAGGTTGAGGATTTGGGTAAGAGCGAACGGCGAGGGATGACCAGCCAATTAACTCGCCTTCTCCTGCATTTGCTCAAGTGGCAATATCAACCTCAGCGCCGCTCAGATAGCTGGCTGGATTCCATCACAGATGCGCGAACCCAAATTGAATTGGCCCTCGAAGATAGCCCCAGCTTAAGAGGATATCTGGCCGAGCAACTGGAAAAGAGCTATCAACGGGCACGCCGCCATGCAGCTCAGCAAACCGGTATGGATATCTCGGCCTTTCCGGAGACTTGTCCCTATGCTTTGGAGCTGGCCTTGGCAGAAGATTGGCTGCCAAGCCCCTCTTCTTTTGGAAGAGGAAACTCAGAGATCGCCTAAGGATAGAGACCTCTCGGCACTTTCAAGCAGAAGCCCGCCCTTGCCAACTGCGCATCTTGCCGGGGTTAAGCAATCCATAGGGATCCACTTCTTCCTTAAAACGGAGCTGGCGCGGATCCATCACTTTGCGACCCCCCTCTTCGATGATGAAAGTGTGGGGATTGGCGATGAAGACTCCCTGCGCCTCGTGATAGCGCATGATCTCGTTGAGGCGTTCTTCCGTTGTAAAGCGCACAATTTGCAGGCCGACCGGGGTAGCCTGCCCCCGGATGCGAATCCACTCCAGGTGCATCAGCACTTCGTCGCCAAAGTGCTCGTACAGGTGCTGCACCACCTTCAGCTCCCGATCGGGCGGAAAAATCGATTGTAGATAGGTCAAATTGGGATCCACGCTGCGGCAGTGCAGGGTGGTGTGGTTCCAAGAGAATTCCCCCAGCGAGATCCCCTTGCTGGCCTCCTGAGCCGTTTTGTTGTAGACCACCTGGCCGCCATGCTCCCGAATGAGCTCCAGCAACGGCTCTAGGCTGTACTCGGCCACCATCAACAGGGCCACGGCGGATCCCTGGGGCAAGTAGTCCTGCAAGGGGACGAAGTAGCGAGGGATCGGCCAGGCGTGCAGGCTGATGAGTTTCTTCAGGATCCCATCTGCCTCGGCCAGAGCCTGGCCAAAGTGGGCGCAGGGCATAAACCCCCCCTCCGGCGGGAAGGCCACCACCAGCTCCGCCCAAGGATAGGCCGGCGCCAAGGGAATCTCCACCTCGGTGATGATCCCGTTGAGGCCCCAGGCATGGCTGACTTTAAACACGTCGTCTCCCCGCAGCTCCAGGGCCCGCGGCTCCTCTTCGACTGTAATCACCCGCAGCCCTAAGATGTTGCCCCGATCCAGCAGTTGGCCGTAGGTCACAGAGCCGATGCCGCCGCTACCGCCGGCAATGAACCCCCCAATAGTGGCGGTGCGGTAGGTGGAAGGGGCCATACGGATCTCCCAGCCCAGCTCGCGGGTGTGTTTGTCGATGGCCATCAGCTTGGCCCCCGCCTGTGCCCGCGCCAAGCCCGGCTTGGCCCAGATTACCTGGTTGAGCTTGCTCATGTCCAGGATCACACCGCCAGCTAGGGGGATGCACTGGCCATAGTTACCGGTACCGGCGCCGCGCACGGTCAGGGGTACTCTCCACTTGGCACAGGCCGCCGCCACCCGCATCACTTCTGCTTCATCGGCAGGGCGCACCACCACCTCCCCGCGCTTGTTGCTCAACTGGCGGCTGAGCACAGGGCTGTAGTGGTAAAAGTCCAGCGACAACTTGGCAACTTGCGCCGGATCGGTGATGATTTCAAGGTCGGCCAGCTCAGAAAGCAAGGCCTGCAATTTTCCAGAAGCAGCAACGGTCATAGGGATCCCCAATTGGATAGCAGGCTACTTAGACTCCATTGTCTGTGCAAAGGGCCGGCAGAAAGGCTCACCAGAGACAGAAAACGCCTCTCCAGGGGATCCCGGCCCGTCCCGAGCATCAGCCGAAGCGGCCCTCTACGTAGTCTTTGGTCGCCTCTTTGGCAGGGCTGTTGAAGATCACCTCCGTTCGGTCGAACTCCACCAGTTCGCCCACGCGGTTGGATCCCACCAGCTCCACGCTGAAGAAAGCCGTCATGTCCGAGACGCGGCTGGCCTGCTGCATGTTGTGGGTGACGATAATGATGGTATAGTCCTGCTTCAGCTCCTTCATCAGCTCCTCGATACGGCGGGTGGAGATGGGATCCAAAGCCGAGCAGGGCTCGTCCATGAGGATGACATCCGGCTGTACCGCCAGGGCGCGGGCAATACACAAACGCTGCTGCTGCCCCCCAGACAAAGACTGGCCATTTTCTTTCAACTTGTCTTTCACCTCATCCCAAAGGGCGGCCCGCTTGAGCGAAGTTTCCACCACCTCGTCCAAGTCCACTTTCATCCCCAGCACCCGCGGGCCATAGGCAACGTTGTCGTAGATGCTCTTGGGAAAAGGGTTGGGCTTCTGGAACACCATGCCAATCCGCCGCCGCACCGCCACCGGATCCACATTCTCGGCGTAGAGGTCTTTGCCGCGGTAGGTAAGCTTGCCCTCGACACGCGCCCCCGGGATCAGGTCGTTGGTGCGGTTAAAGCAGCGCAGGATGGTACTTTTGCCACAGCCAGAAGGCCCGATAAAAGCCGTAATTTGCCGGGCAGGAATATCCATGGTGACGTTTTTCACTGCCAGGTTCGAGCCATAATAGACGCTCAGGTTTTCCGTTCGGAAGACGTAGGTGGTTGAGTTAGCAGATTGAGTTTTCATGATCCCACTCGCAGAAAGTTCGTCAAGAGGCTAATTCACACCTGGCCGCTGTCCGACAAGGCTTAAACTATCTTCTGGCTTTGTAGACCAGGAAGCGGGCCAGCAAGCTGGCTGCCAAAACAATGGCCAGCAGCACCAGGGCTCCTGCCCATGCCAGCTCCTGCTGCACCTTGAAGGGAATAATTGAGAAGAAGTAAACCATCACCGGCAGGGTAGCCACCGGTCCAAACAGGTTGGTTGACCAGAAATTGTTGTTGAAGGAAGTAAAAAGTAGAGGTGCTGCCTCGCCGGCAGCCCGCGCCAAGGCCAAGATCAAGCCTGTTACAATGGCCGGAGCTGCTGCCGGTAGGACAATCCGCATTGTGGTCTGAAAGCGAGTGGCCCCCAGGCCAACCGAAGCCAAACGCATATCCGGCGACACCAAAAGCAGTGCCTCTTCCGTAGAGCGGATGACAATGGGCAGCATCAACACGCCCAGGGCAACTCCCCCCGAAAAAGCCGAGAAGCCGGATCCCCGCACCACCAAAGCGTAGGCAAACAGGCCGCAGAGAATGGCCGGCACGCCCGTGAGCACGTTACAGGAGAACTTGACCAAGTAGGCCAAGCGGCTGCCGCGGCCAAACTCCGACAGGTAAACGGCCGCTAGGATCCCGAAGGGAAAGCTCAAAGCCGCCCCCGTGGCCAGAACCAATACGCTGCCGACGATGGCGTGGCCAAACCCCCCCTCTGCTAACCCTGGAGCCGGGTAGCGAGTCTCGGTGAGGACGTCCCAGCTTATCCTCTGGATGCCCTCCTTACCGATGTCCCACAGCACCCAAGATAGGGCAGCCATGATGGCGGCCACAAACAGTCCGCTCAGCAGTGTCAAGGCAGTGCCCCTATATCTCCGCAGGGGGGGAACAGCGGCACGGCTAATGTCGATCTCCTCAGGAACAAGCTGGGCTGACTGGGACATGATGACGAGGCTCCTCGGTTACTGCTCCAAGTTTTGAAACTTGCGGATGATGATCTCGGCCATGACGTTAACCAACAGGGTCAGCACCATCAACACCACACCGGCATACATAAGGGCCGACACCTGCAGGCGTCCTGCCTCGCCAAACTGGGAAGCAATCAAGCCGGTAATGGTGGATCCTGGCTGCAGCAGGGAGATGTTGATGCGGTTGGCGTTGCCGGAAATCATCGCTGCCACCATGGTCTCCCCCAAGGCCCGTCCCAATGCCAGCATGATCGAGCTGACAATGCCCGACAGGCCCGCCGGGATCATCACCGTCAAGATCGTCTCCCAGCGGCTGGCTCCCAACGCCAAGGCGCCCTCTTTGAGGCCCCGGGGCAGCGATTCAAGGGTGCTGCGGGTGATGGAAATGATGATGGGGGAAATCATGATCCCCAGCACCATGGCCACCAGCAGCAAACTGGGGCCACGGGGGGCAGGACCCCCAAGGAGAGGAATCCACCCCAGCGTCTGATTGATGGCTCGGAAGATGGGCCGCACCGCCGGGATGAGCACAAAGATGCCCCACAGCCCCAGCACCACACTGGGAATGGCCACGATCAGCTCAATGGCAAAGGCAATCGGCGCCGTTATCCACTTGGGGGCAAAATCTTCCGTCAAGAAAATGGCGGTGCCGATGCCCAAAGGAATGGCAAAAATCAGGGCCACCAGAGAGGTCATCAAACTGCCGTAGATCTGGGGCAACACCCCATAGATGTTTTCCACCGGGTTCCAGCGGCTGGTGACCAGAAAGCCCAAGCCAAACTGGCGCATGGCCGGCAGGGCTGCCTCAGTGGTCTGCACGATCACCCAAATGAGAATGATGCCGGCAAACCCTGCCAGCACCAAAGTTAGGCGGACAAAACCCACGTCGAGGGCGCGGGAAACATCCATTTTCTTTTCAATAGCAACATCCGTTGATAAGTCGTAGTCTCTGGCTGCCGAAGTCATAGGATCCCCGCTGTGGCAATTCTACTGGTGGGCAGATTGTGGCAAAACCTCCCTCACCCTACATTTCATCGGTGTTACAGTTGTCTGTGTCCTGGCCAACAGTGAACACCAAAAGCTTGTTGGACTCAGACTGGTGACAACGTCAAAAGTCAGTGCCGACAGATCTTTTGCTTGCCAAAAATGAGCAAAGCGGCAAGCCAGTAGCCAACAGGAAGAGCACAGCCTCTTGTTGACCACTGGCTCTCAACTAACACCTTTCAACAGGACAGCAACTCATCGCTTCGCGTTGGGGTTGACCTTGATCTTATCCAGCTCGGCAAAGATCCGCTGGATGGCCGGCTCCGGCATGGGGATGTAGTCCAGTTCTTTGGTGATGGCTTGGCCCTCTGGCCCCTGCGTCCACTTGATGGCTTCCACCAGCTTCTTCAGCTTTTGCTCGTCAGGATATTCACGGTAGAGCATCACCCAGAACAAACCAACGATGGGGTAGTCGTCAGGCCCTTCGGGATCCGGCACCAGCAGGGCAAAATTTTCGGGCAGGGGAGCGTTGAGGGCAGAAGTAGCCCGCTCAGGAGAAAACTCGACAATCTTGCCCGCTTTGTTTTCTATGCGAGCAGTAGTCAGTTGCTCCAGCTTGGCAAAGGACTGGTTCACATAGCCAATCGCCCCTGGCTCCTGCTTGATGGTGGCGGCTACCCCTTCGTTGCCCTGGGCACCGATGCCAACCGGCCACTCCACCGTGGTTCCCACGCCGCCCTTCCAGTTGGGGCAAGCAGCGTTGAGGTGGTTGCTGAACACGAAGGTCGTCCCAGAGCCGTCGGAGCGGTGCACCCAGGTGATGTCCAGCGCGGGCAGCCGACTTGCCAGGTTGGGGTTTTGCGCCTTGATGCGAATGTCGTCCCAGCGGGTGATTTCGCCGGTAACAATGCCACAGTAGGTTTCCCGCTTGAGCACGAGCTCTTTGTCGCCGATGCCGGGCAGGTTGTAGGCAAATTCAATGGCGCCCCCCGCCAGAGGCAGTTGCAGGGGCTCGTAGCCGTATTTCTCTTTGAAGCTCTTGTAGCGAGAGGCGTTGTACTTTTCGGTCATCGGGCCCTCGGAAGCACCGAAGTCCACCGTGCCGTTGATGTATTGCTCCAGACCGGCACCGCTCCCAACAGACTGGTAGCTGACTTGCACATTGGGATCTACGGTGCGATTGTAGGCATCAAACCAGCGCTGCAGCAGCGGCGCAGCGAAGGTAGCACCTGCGCCAGAGATTTGCACGGTTTGGGCTTGGGCCGGGGCCAGCGCCAGGACTCCCACCGCCAAAGCCGCGACAGAAGAAACAGAAGCAGAGAGCAGAGATCGCATAAGAAAGAAATGTCTGATTTTAATCGACGCCTATAACCCTACAACCTCAAGGTTAAGAGTAGAATATGTTAAGGTTAAGTTTAGGTTAAACCAGAAGAAAAAGTCGGTGTCTTTCTAAATGAGGTGATTGCTATGAGATCTTGATTTTTTACCTGGTGATTTGCTTGGGTTTAGATAGCAGTAAAAAATGATCCTGGAGCTCAGGATCTGTGAAAAGCTTATTTTGCAAGGCTTTTAGCTTGTCTTAGACTTGGCTAGATGACCTCGATCCAAATAAAAGATGATGCTGGCCAGCCAGGAAAAAAGTTTGAACAGAAGATAAGTTGCGCAGAACCTAGAGCAGAAAGCTGCCCCAAATCTTGCCAAGCTTATATAGGCTTATGTAGGGTTCAATGTGTCCAGAAGAGCCCCCGCAAGAACTTCTTTCTTGCTTTTGCGGAGAGCGTTGAGTTGGCTAGAAGAGTAACCTCAGCACTCTAGACGTCAAGCAGCTCCTCAAGTTCCCCGACCAGAGGGGAAAGGGGGAGGTCTAAGCCGGGATCCGCCCGCCGCCCATCAGGTACAGCAAAGCCATGCGCACCGCCACGCCGTGGGCAACTTGCTGCTCGATGAGGTTGAGGCTGGGATCCTCCATCACCTCAGAACTCAGTTCCACGCCGCGGTTGACCGGGCCGGGGTGGAGAACCCTCACCTCGGGGTGGCACAGGCGCAGCCGCTGCTGGGTGAGGCCGAAAAGGTGGTGGTATTCCTGCAGGCTGGGGATGAGGAATTCGCTCATCCGCTCCCGTTGCAGGCGCAGGGCGATGACGAAGCGGGCTCCTGCTAGGGCCGGCTCCAACTGCCAGTGCACCGGCAGAGTATGGCCGGGCACAAACTGGGCAAAGTCTTTGGGCAACAGGGTGGGCGGGCCGGCCAAGTGGACGTCTGCGCCAGCGGCCACTAGAGCATAGATGTTGGAGCGGGCTACCCGCGAGTGGAGGATGTCACCGACGATGGCCACCTTCACCCCCTGCAGCAGCTCGAGGCGAGGTCGCTGCGGATCCAGGTGGCTACAGAGGGTAAATAGATCCAGCAAACCTTGAGTGGGATGTTCGTGCAGGCCGTCCCCCGCATTTAGCACCCCCGCTGGGGATCCGCGGCGGTCGATCTCGGCGGCCAACTGCTGCGGCACCCCGGCCTGGGCGTGGCGGACGATGAGCACGTCGGATCCCATGGCCAAAAAGGTGCGAGCCGTATCCAAAATGGTTTCCCCCTTGCTTAGCGAAGAGGTGCCGGGGGAAAAGTTGAGCACATCCGCTGACAGGCGCTTGGCCGCCAGCTCAAAGCTGTTGCGGGTGCGAGTGGAAGGCTCGAAAAACAGCGTCACCACCACCTTCCCCTGCAGGGTGGGCACCTTGGGCAGCCGCCGGGTCAGCACTTCCTGAAAGCTGGCGGCGGTTTGCAAGACAATTTGATACTCTTCGCGGGTAAAGTCCGCCAGCCCCAAGACATGTTGCCGCTGCCAAGCCATAGGGGATCCTCAAATGCCCAAGCGGGCAAAGATCTCGTCCAGGTGGGTGAGGTGCCGCCGTGGGTCAAAGCAGGCCTGCAGCTCCGCCTCGCTCAGGTGGGCCATTACTCTAGGATCCGCCAGCAGATTGGCGTGGAAATCTCCGCCGGCTTGGTTCCAGGCGCGGTGGGCGTTTTCCTGCACCAGGCGGTAGGCTTCCTCACGGCTCAAGCCCTTCTCCACCAAAGCCAAAAGCACCTGCTGGCTAAAGACAACACCACCGTAGAGGGTGAGGTTGCGCTCCATGTTGGCAGGGTAAACCTGCAGGTGGCGCACCAGATCTGCCATGTTGACCAGTAGGTAGTGGCAGAGGATGGAGGCATCGGGCAGGATGACCCGCTCTACAGAGCTATGGGAAATATCCCGCTCATGCCAAAGGGGAATGTTTTCCAGGGCCGAGACAGCATAGCCCCGCAAGAGGCGGGCAATTCCCGTCAGTTGTTCTGCCTTGATGGGGTTGCGCTTGTGGGGCATGGCGGAGGATCCCTTTTGGCCGGGGGCAAAGTGCTCCTCAACCTCCAGCACCTCTGTCCGCTGTAGGTGGCGGATCTCGGTGGCAAAGCGCTCCAGAGAAGAGCCAATCAAAGCCAAGGTCTGCACATACTCAGCGTGGCGATCGCGGGAGATCACCTGCGTCGAGGCCGTATCCGGCTTGAGGCCTAAGCGGGCGCAGGCCAACTGTTCCACCTGGGGGGGCACATTGGCGTAGGTACCCACGGCGCCGGAGATCTTGCCCACGGCGACCACCTCCCGCAGGCGTGTCAGGCGCTCCTGATGGCGCAGGCACTCGGCCAGCCAGCCGGCCAGCTTAAAGCCAAAGGTAATGGGCTCGGCATGGACGCCATGGGTGCGGCCCATCATCAAGGTGTAGCGGTGTCGGCGGGCCTGCTCACGCAAAGCAGCGATGAGGTCGGCCAGCCGAGCTTGCAAGATCTCAACCGAGGCTCCAAGCTGCAGGGCCAAGGCCGTGTCCAACACATCCGAGCTGGTCAAGCCCAGGTGGATGTAGCGCCCCGCCTCGCCCACATGCTCGTTGAGGTTGGTCAAGAAGGCAATAACATCGTGCTTGACTTCCGCCTCGATTGCCAAAACCCGCGCCGGGTCAAAGGCAGCTTTGGCTTTGATCTCCTGCAGGGCCTCTTGAGGGATCCGCCCCAGCTCCGCCTGCGCCTCACAGACGGCCAGCTCTACTTGTAGCCAGGTCTGGAGCTTGTGGGCGGTGGACCAAATCTGGCCCATTTCTGGCAGAGTGTAGCGCTCGATCAAGGTGCCTTTTCCGTCAGTACGATAGGATAAGCCAAGCTATTTTAGCTAATCCGCCTCTCATCCCGGGTCCAAAGCGGGGCTTCTCGGCGAGTTGGCCAAGTGCAAGGATGGCCCCTCTTGCGGGCAGTCTATACTGGACTGGGTTGGGATCCTCAGCGGAGCACGATGAAGCGGCGATGGGGAAGGGTGGCTCTCATAGGTTGCTTGGCGGCATTCCTGACTCCTGCCCCTGCCCTCTCTTTGCCCACCTCCCCCACTCCTCCTGAGCAGACCTCGGCCCGAAGCCCTGCTTCCGAGTTCAACTGGCAGGGATCCCTCAAGTTGCTGCGCGGGGATCCGGTGGCGGCTTTGGCGGATCTGGATCGGGCAGTGGAGTTGGATCCCACCTATGCACCGGCCTACGTTAACCGCAGCTACGTTTACAACCAGTTGCGCCAGCCCCAAAAAGCCCTAGCCGATGCGGAGCGGGCCATCCAGTTGGATCCGGGGATCCCAGAGGCCTACTTTAGCCGCGGCGTGGCCCACCTGCAACTGGGGGAGCGAGAGGCTGCCATGGCTGACTTTCGCCAGGCGTTGGCTCTTTTTTCCCAAAGCGGCAACTTTGCTGACCAAGCCATCCTGCAGCAACTGTTGCGCCAGTTGGGGGTGGAGTAGTCGCCCTTGGATTGAATCTAGGGCCATCTCGGATTTAGACAAACTGAGGAGGCTCTCCCAACCACTCGGCCAGGGAAACTGCCTGGGCCTGCAGCCCGAAGACATGACAAAAAGATTGCACCAACACTGGGGCTACGGCAGCCATTGTTACCCCCGGACAAAACTGCACCAGGGATCCCACCGGGCGATCGGGGATCCCGCAGGGCACGATGGCCGCGAAGGCAGCCAGATCCGGACAGACGTTGAGGGCAAAGCCGTGGTAGGTAACCCAGCGGGAGACCTTGATGCCGATGGCCGCCACCTTGTGGCCTTGCACCCAAACCCCTGTCAGGCCAGGGAGCCGCTCCCCCCGCAGGCCAAAGTGGGCTACGGTCTGGATGAGCACCTCTTCTAGGTGGCGCAGGTAGCGGTGCAGATCCGGCTGGCCATGGGAGCCGTAGACAGTCCTATGGCGCTTTAGGTTCAGTAGGGCATAGCCCACCCACTGGCCCGGCCCGTGGTAGGTCACCTCGCCGCCCCGCTCCACCCGCAGAACCTCCGGCCCCTCAGGAGCAGGGGACTCTGGCTGAGTATCCGGAGATCCTATCCGTCCAGCCAGGCTTTTGAGAAACTTGGGATCGGCCCCTGCCCCCAGGGTGTAGACCGGCGGGTGGGTGAGCAACAAAAGCCCATCCGGCACCTCAGGATGGCGGATCATCCGGGCCAACCGGGCCTGCTGCCAAGCCCAAGCGGTGCGGTAGGGCACTTCTCCTGCCAGGTGAACTTGGAGAAGCGGCACAGGCTCAAGCCCCTGCAAAGCTCAGGCCACCGGTAAGTTGACCTGGGCCCGTAGCCGCTCGAGCAGAGCTCGGGGATGTAGCAGCCCTTCAATGCGGTCAACCGGCTTCCCGTCTTTAAACAGGATCAGGGTCGGCACGGCGTAGATCCCCCAGCGGGCAGCGATGTTGGGGTACTTTTCGGTGTCAACCTTAACAAAGGAGATGGTGTCCCCCACTTGGGGCTTCACCTGCTCCAACACCTGGGCCATGACCTGACAGGGACCACACCAGGTGGCGTAAAAATCCACCAGAATGGGAGTTTTGGATCCCTGGATCATGTCGTCAAAGCTTTTGAACTGCTGTTTGTGGGCCATGGGCGACCTCCGCAGGATGCTGTGGGAAAACTTAGAATACAACCTATTTGCAGGCTAAATGTTTGAGATGAAAGTGTGGGTAGAGATTCTGCGACCGCTTGCTGTCGGTTTCCCGGTAGGATGGCTAGGGCTTGGTTGGTACCTGTAGTCTAAAGGGCGGGCTGGACGGAAGGGGCAGGCTTTAGCAGGGCTTAACGATTGCAAGGAGCGGGATCCCGATGGCAACAATCCGGATGGTGAGCCGAGGTGTGGTGGCCGGCGTATTGGTTGGGGTGGTCTTGAGCCTCTGGGGGATCTGGCGTTGGCTGGGGGATCCCTCAGGCTGGATTCAGGTGGTGGCCGGGCTGCTCTTGAGTTTGGCGACGGTGCTGTACTGGCGGAAGACTCGCCCCGCCGACTGCCTGGTGGTGGAGCCGCAGAGCTGGCACCTCAACCGCCTCAGCCCCGATCACTGGCTGATCCAGGCGGAGTTCGTGGCCCGCAACCTCAACCCCATCTTTGAGGTCACCTTGGCCCAGGTGCAGCCGCGACTGCATTTGCTCAGTGCCAGCTCCATCGAAGGGATCCAAACCCAGATCCGCCTGCGCTCCCGCCATGTGGATCTGCCCCCTCGCCAGGACAACTACTGGCAGGCCTACATCATTACCCCCCAAAGCCAGACCGGCTTGGAAGTGGAGATCGAGCTGAGGGGGGAAGGGCTGACAGATTTGCGCTCGGCCTGGCTGGAGCTGGACTACGTCCAGTACGGGCGGCAGCGGCGCACCCTTAAGACTAGCCACCTGATCCTGCCCTTGCAGGAAGTGGAGCCCTTGCCGGAGCTGGCCTGGCAGCAGCAGGGGCCGGTGAGTTGGGCTGCCATTCCCACCCCTCTGCTTACCCCCAGCGATGACCTTGCCGAGGTGCTGCGGCGCTACGTGGGCCCTCACATCCAGCCCGGTGATATCGTGGCCATCTCGGAAAGCGCGGCGGCCATCGTCCAGGGCCACTTTCGCCATCCCCTGCAGGTGCAGCCTGGCTGGCTAGCCCGCACCCTCTGCTACTTCTTCCCCTCCAAGACCAGTCTCTCAAGCTGCTACGGGATGCAGACGCTGATCGACTGCTCGGGAGCCTGGCGGGTGCTGGGGGCTTTTGTTGTCGGATCCCTGGCCAAGTTGTTGGGGATCCCAGGGGTGTTCTATGCCCTGGCGGGGGAGCAGGCCGACCTCATCGACGATGTCACCGGCACCTTGCCCCCCTACGACCAGTTCATCGTCTTAGGGCCGCGGCAGCCGGCTAAGCTGGTGGCTGAGCTCCACGCCCAGACCGGCTACGAGGTGGCCATTGTGGATGCCAACGACTTGGGAGAGGTAACTCTTCTGGCGGCCAGCCCAGGGGTGGAGCGGGAGCTGGTGGAGCAGGCGCTGCGCAAGAACCCGGCGGGCAATGCAGCGGAGCAGACCCCCCTGGTGCTCATCCGGAAGCGGCTGCCGGCATCGCCTGGGATTTGAGTGCCTGCATCGCCTGGTGGGTCGACAAGAAAAAGCGCTCAGCGCCCACTTTTTCCACAAACCCCACCCTTTTGAGGCAATCCATCACCGGCCCCTTTACCTCGGCCAGGGCAAAGCCCACCCCCATCTGGTGCAGACGTTCCACCAATTCGGTCAGGGCCTCCAGAGCGCTGCCGTCGATGAAGTTAATGGCGCTGGCCACCAGCAGCACCTGTTCCACTGCTGGCCGCGCTGCTACCTCTTGCAGAATGTACTCCTGCAGGTAGGCGGCGTTGGCAAAAAACAGGCTCTCATCCACTCGCACCGCCAAGATGCGCGGATCGGTAATCACCTCATGGCGCAGCACGTTGCGGTAGTGCTCGGTACCCGGCACCTGGCCAACGATGGCAATGTGGGGGCGGCTGGCCCGCCAGAGGAAGAGGAGAAGGGAGGCCAGCACCCCCAGACCAATCCCCCGCTCCACCCCAATTGCCAACACGCTGGCAAAGGTGAGCAGCCAAACGAGGGCATCGCCGCGGTCGTAGCGCCAGCTCTGCAGCAGGGGGTGAAAATCCACTAGTCCCAGCACCGCCACCAGCACAACGGCAGCTAGGGTGGCCTGGGGCAGGAAAGTAAACAAGGGCATCAGCCAGATCATGGCCAGGGCTATCAGGGATCCCGTAATGACCGAGGCCAGACCGCTGTTGGCCCCCGCCTGAGCGTTCACCACCGAGCGGCTGATCCCACCCGTGACCGGAAAGCCACCGCTGACGGCTGCTGCCACGTTGGCCACTCCCAGGGCCACCAGATCCTGGTTGGGATCCACTTTCTGCCGCCGCTTGCTGGCCAGGGCCTGGGCCATGGCATAACTTTCCGTAAAGCCCACCAAGCTGAGGGTTAGGGCGGTAGGCAGCAGGGATCCCCATTCTGGCCAGCTCAGTTGGGGAAACGTCAGCGGTGGCAGGCCAGCCGGAATGGATCCCACCACTGCCACCCCCGCTCTCTCCGAGAGATTCAACCCCCAAACCAGCAGGGTGGTTAAGAAAACGGCCGCCAGGGGAGCACTCTTGGTGAGCAGCAACTCCCAGAGGGGCGGGATCCCCCAGCGGCGCAGTTGCGCCGGCAGCTTCTGCTGGGCGTACACCAACAGGGCGATGGACAACAGCCCCAGCCCCAGGGTGGCCCAGTTGACCCCATCCAGGCTCTGCCACAGCCGTTGCAGCAGCAGCCAGAAGGACTCGGTGTTGGCAATCTTCACCCCCAGCAGATGGCGGAGCTGGCTAAGGGCAATGATTAGGGCTGCGGCACTGCTAAAGGCCGTTATAACCGAGTGGCTCAGGAAATTGGCCAAAAACCCCAGGCGCAACAGCCCTACCCCTAGCTGGATCAGGCCCGCTTCCAGAGCTAAGCCCAGCGCCAACTGGCCATACTCCGGGCTGCCCGGCTCGGCCAGCGGCTCCAAACCCGAGGCTACCAGCAGGGCGATGATGGCCACCGGCCCCACCGACAAAGCCCGGCTGGATCCCAGGAAGCCGTAGGCGATCACCGGCAGGATGCTGGCGTAGAGGCCTGTCTCGGGGGGCAGGCCGGCCAGCAGCGCGTAGGCCATGCTCTGGGGCACCAACAGGATGGCCGAGACCACCCCAGCAATGAGATCCCCCGGCAGATCCTCTCGCCGGTAGCGAAGCCACCACAGGGAATCCTTGGCCAAGGGCAGGTAGCGCGCCCAGATCCCCTGCTTTGGGGAAGAGGCGGACGGGATCCCGCTCATAACGTCTGACCCCGGTTCCAGGGCAGGCGGGCCAAAAGCAGCGCCAGGCCACAGGTGTTGGTGATCCCGGCAAACACCAGCCCCGCCCCCACAAAGCCGCTCAATACCAGCCAGCCGGGATGGACAAAGGCTCCCAGCAGGGTTCCTACAAGCACCAGGGATCCCGCTGTAATCTGCACCTGTCGCATTAGCGAGATGGGCGCGTTGCGGGTGCGGGTGGTGGGCAGCTTGGCGGCCTTCCACGCTTCGATCCCACCTTTGAGGCTAATGGCTTCCGGCCAGCCGTATTCGAGCAACTGACAGCCGGCACGGATGGAGCGGCTGCCCATGCGGCACTGCAGCACCACCGGCTTTTCTGGTGTCGAGGCCGGCACCTTGGCGGGGTCAAAGGTAGATAGAGGCATGTTAATCGCCCCCGGGATCCGCTCGTCGTGGTATTCTGCCGGCTCCCGCACATCAATGAGCTGTACCCGCCCTTGATCCAGCCACTGCTTTAAAGTCCAAGCGTCGATCTCCTTGAGACGGGGATCCCGTTCCTGCTGAGCTGTAGGATTTTGTTGAGCTACGGTCATGGTTTCTTCCTTGCTTCTAGGGTTGTTGTAAGACTTAGGGATTTCTAATCTTCCTCCTCCAGCAACCTGCTGGGCTCGCCAGGATAAAACTGGCTATCCAGGATTTGCTCGGGAGAGTAAGGGCAGGTCTGGGGAAAAGTCTTTCTGGGCAGCTTGGTCTCTTCTAGAGCCAGTTGGAGCGCCCTCAGGTAAGACTTGGAGATGGCCTCCGGCAAATAGGGCCTCAGGCTTGGGTTTTCCTCCAGCAGATCCAGAACTTCCTGCCGCTGCACCTGTAGGGTAAGAAGCCAGCTTACCGATCTGGCCTGCGGCTGATACTCCCACTTGAGGAGGTGCCCCACCAAAACCCCCAGCCGGTTGCGCAGCTCTTGCCGCTGTTGCCTGCCCAACGATTCCATCTCCTCAATTAAATGGGGCAGATCCAGCTTCTCCCAGGCCCGCTCCCGCAGAAATTGGGCTTGTTGCTGAGTCCAAGCATAGAAATCCCTCTCATAGAGATGTTTGGGATCCACTCTCAACCCTCCCCTTTCTGACGGGCTGCCTGAGAGAAGTCTAGCCAGCCCTAGCGACTAAACTGCGGCTGCCACTTGGCCGCACTGCTCGTTGGCCGGCACCGCTTCCTGGATCTTCTTGGGCTGCGGCAGGTTGAGGCTGTTCATCAGGGCAATAAAGCTCTCCCGCGAGCGCAGCTTACCGGTTTCCGGATCCACGAAGCGGGGGTTCCAGCGCTTCTCCTCGCCAATGGTGGAGACGGTGTGTCCCCGGTAGTCATGGCCGGGATAGACCAGCGTCTCGTCCGGCAGGGTAAACAGGTGCTGCGTTACGTGGTCGTACATTAAGCCGGGATCCCCACTTTGGAAATCGGTGCGCCCGCAGCCGCGAATGAGCAGGGCATCGCCGGTCAGAACGCGATCCCCATTGACGCGGTAGGTCATGTGGCTGTCGGTGTGGCCCAGGGTGGCGATGGCCTCGATGACAATGGATCCCACCTGCAGTGTTTCCCCGTGGCCGATGAAGCGGTCGGCACATTGTGCCTTGGCCTGAACCGGCACCACCCCTTGGCAGCCGCTCAACTCCCGCAGCTTGCCGGTGCCGGTGATGTGGTCGGCGTGAACGTGGGTCTCCAGGCAGTACTTCAAGGTCAGACCCAGCTCTTGAATTAACTTCCAGTCCCGCTCCACCTGCTCCAACACCGGATCCACGAGTACGGCCTCGCGGGTGTCTGGGTCTGCGATTAAATAGGTGTAGGTGCTCGTCTCGGCGTCGAACAGTTGGCGAAATAGCATGCTGCCCTCCTGTCTGTTGACAAAACCCGAAAGCGATCCGAATTCGGGTCTCTAGAGCTACTATATAACTATTTAGTGTTAAAATCAAGCTACCACCTCCCTCAAGACAGACTATGGATTGGGACGAGCTCGTGAAAGGTGGCAAAGACGAGTGCCAGTTGACCCTGACGCCGGAAGTGCTGACCAGCGTGGCGGAGTACTTCAAGGTTTTGGCGGAGCCCAGCCGGCTGCAGATCCTGTGTCAGTTGCGCTCGGGGCCCAAGAACGTTACCCAAATCCTAGAGGCCACCGGCATGGGCCAGGCCAACGTTTCCAAACATCTCAAGATCCTGGCGCAGGCAGGGATCGTCAGCCGCGAGCCCAGGGGCGTGAGCGTCTACTACCAAATTGCGGATCCCATCTGTTTTGAGCTGTGCGAGGTGGTGTGCAAGCAGTTAATCAAGCGCCTCAAGCAGCAGGCTCGGCAACTGGAACCCCTGGCGGCCCTTCACTCCGGCAGGCTGAGCCGCGGAGGTTCCTGAGGGCGGGGGCGGCGCAGCAGCAGGGGAAGGCTCAGCAGCCCAAACAGGGCCACAACGGCAGCCATGATCCAGATGAGGAAACGGCTGGGGCGAAAGTCGCCCGCCTCGATTTGCCGCATCACCTGGTTGTAGCGCCAAGCAGAAAGGCCGATCATCAGGATTCCAAAGATCACCAACAGGAGGCCCAAGTTCTGGGCATTCAGGAGGCCGTGCGCCGCGGCGGGCTGCTCAGGGGAGTGGGCGGCTTCAATCTGCCGCAGAAATAAGCTGAAGCGGGCGAGGGCAAAGCCAAAGGCAATGAGAGCCACAGAGGTGCGCAGCCAGGCCAGAAAGGTGCGCTCATTGGCCTGGTGTTCCCGTTGGCGATCTGGGGGCAAGTTCATGGGCTACAGGGATCCCTCAAGGGCTGATTTTAAGACAGCGGGGATCCGGCAAGCTGGCCTTCTCCGGCTGGCGGGGAAAATAAAAGGCGGTGCGTTTACATACTTCCACCAGCATCAGCATCACCGGCACCTCGATCAACACCCCTACGACGGTGGCCAGGGCGGCCCCGGAGTTCAAGCCAAACAACACCACCGCCGTTGCAATGGCCACCTCGAAGTGATTGCTGGCGCCGATTAAAGCCGCCGGAGCAGCATCCTCATAGCACAAGCCCAGTTTCTGGGCTGCCACATAGGTGAGGCCAAAAATAAGGTTGGTCTGCACAAAAAGCGGCACTGCAATCAACAAAATGTGGAAGGGATTTTCCACAATGAGATCCCCTTTGAAAGCAAAAAGCAGCACCAGCGTCACCAGCAAGGCGGCGATGGCAATGGGGCTGAGGTAGCGCAAAAAAGCTTTCTCAAACCATTCCCGGCCCTTGGTTTTAAGAATCCAATAGCGAGAGGCTGCTCCTGCAATTAACGGTAGGCCCACGTAGATGGCCACGGATAGCAAAATGGTTTGCCAGGGCACCGTTAAATCGCTCATGGCCAGCAGCCAGCGGCCCAGCGGCGCGTAGAGGAAAAGCATGGTTAAAGAGTTCACCGCCACCATCACCAGGGTGTGGCCTTGGTTGCCATAGCTGAGATAGCCCCACATCAGCACCATCGCAGTGCAAGGGGCAATGCCCAGCAAAATGGCCCCGGCAATGTAGGAGTTGCTGAGGCTCACTTCTGTACCGCGGATCATTTCCGTGCCGGTTATCCAAGGGGCAAACAGCCACCCCAAGAAAAACTGGGCAATCACCACCATGGTAAAAGGCTTCACCAGCCAGTTCACCCCCAGGGTCAACAGCACCGGTTTGGGCGATTGCAAGGCATGGGCTGCCTGGCCAAAATCAATTTTCACCATGATGGGATACATCATGAAAAACAGGCAGACGGCAATGGGAATGGAGACCTGATAGAGGCTCAGGGCATCCAGCGCCTCTGCCAGGCCCGGAAACCATCGACCCAACAGGATCCCGGCAACAATACACAGAGCCACCCAAAGGGTGAGATAGCGCTCAAAAAAACTCAGGGATCCGCCGCCGGGGAAAGCTTTGGGGTCAGATTCGGTGAGAGCCATGGGAAAAGCCGAAAACTGGGGTTGAGAAAACGCAGGCTGCCGAGTAGCCACCTTCCTAAGGGGCTCTCCTCAGGATACATCAAAAAAACTTGTTCAGTTTACCTCCAACCCAGGCAAAAGCGGGATCCCTTCTGCAGGGGGGTGCTGCGGCAGCCTAGAATGGGGCTGGGATTCGGAGGAGAAACAAGGAGTGATCAGACCCTACTCAGCCCATCTGTTGAACCCAGACTTTCGCCTCAGCCTGGCAGTACTGGTGTTGGCAGTGCCGCTGTTTTGGCTGTCGTTTTGGGCAGGCCTGGGGGTGGGGCTATTTGGCCTGTTCTTGCTGGTGCAAACCTGTCTGATTGGGCTGGCCTTTACTCGCACGGCGCTACAGGTTTACAGCGGCTCCCAGCGCATCCGCGAGTTCCCCTACAGCGAATGGCAGGACTGGCAGATCTTCTGGCCCTCAGTGCCGATTTTATTTTTCTTCCGGGAAAGCCGGAGCATCCATTTTCTGCCCATGCTGTTCAATCCCGTCGAGCTAAGGATGTGCCTGGAAGAGCGGGTGGGCCACCTGCATGCCCGGCAGAAATCCCAGGGATCCCCTTTCCACCCATCAGGCCGATGAGCGGTTCCGGGGGCTGGGTTTGGCAAGAGGCAGGGGAATGGCGTTGGCTGCAGTGTCAACTTCTGGCGGGGTGGCCCCATGCTTTTGGCTGCCGTCAAGCTTCCCCCTATCAGCCAGCCGAGCTGGCCGACCGGTTGCAACTCCCCCCAGAACGAGCTGCATGGGGCCGTCAGGTGCATGGCTGTCGCTGGATCTGGGCGGATGAAGTTCTCTTCCCCCAGGCGGGGGCTTCGGGTTCTCACCTCGGGGAAGGGAGTTTCGCCCGTCCCGAAGCAGATGCTGTGATCGCCCGCCGCCAGTTAGATTCTGCCTGGGTTTGCACCGCCGACTGCGTGCCAATCTTGATAGCTAGCCCTACCTGGGTGGCGGCTGTTCATGCCGGCTGGAGGGGCACGGCTGCTGGCATCTTGCCCAAGGTGCTGCAAGTTTTCCTAAAGGCCGGGATCCCTGCTGACCAGATCTGCATTGCCCTGGGGCCAGCCATCTCCGGGCCAGCCTACCAAGTTTCCCAGGAAGTGGCCGAGCAGGTGCTGCAGGCGCTGCCGTCGGGGGTGGATCGCCGGCCTGCCCTCTGGCCGGATCCGCTGCCGGGTAAGGTGCGCCTGGATCTGCGCTGGATCCACCGCGCCCAGGCCCAAGCCCAAGGGATCCCTTCCAAGCAAATTGCCATCAGTCCTCATTGCACCTTTGCTCAGCCGCAAGATTTCTTTTCCTATCGCCGCGAGGGATCCCGAAAGGAAGAGGTAGGCTGCTATGGTGTGCAGTGGTCGGGGATTGGCCTGCCCAGCGCAGCGTTGGATAAACCCTAGCCGCCACAAGTAGTAGCTATAATTGCCCTCAAAGCTCTACCTTACAGGCGGGGATCCCATGTTTCGCCGTGCTGCCTTTTGGGGATTGTCTTGGATGGCTTTTTCTCTCCCTTTTGCCTTTGTCGGAGAAGCCCATGCCCAGACCTCTCTGACCGGCATCAACCGCGACAGCGTACTGCAACTGAACCTTGGATCGGGACGCCGCCTGGCTCCAAAGCCAGCGAGGGACTCTAACTCCCAGAAAGACCAGGATCCTGCGATTGCCTCAGCGCTGATGTGGGCGGAGTGGCACATCCGCGCCAATGTCTGTACCGGCAACCTATCTACCGAAGAATTGGCAGAGCTATTTCCCTTGGTCAATCAAGAGTTAGTAGATGCTGTTTGTCAAGGGGGAAGTTAGCCAGCTTGCCCAGGCAAGCAGTAAGGTAAAAAGAAAACTCTCAGTCAGGTCGCTACTGCATGGATTTTGAGAAGCTCTTGGAGGAATGGGTGTCAGCCTTCACCCAGGCGGCGGAAGAAAGCCTCGCCGCTTTGGAAACCGCCCTGACGGAGTTGGCGGAACATCTGGCCGCGCCTCTCCAAGAAACCCTGCGGCAGTGGGAAGCGTTCTGGAGTCTGGAGGAGGAGCTGCAGCCCGATCCAGAGCTCGACGAGGAAACGTTCAATTCTGCTGAGGGGGAGTCCTTCAGCGCCAGCCGTTTCTTCGTCAGCCCACTGGGGTTCGGGGGCATAATTGTTTATACTTATGTCGCTTCACCCCCCGGCTGGGTTGGGGATCCCACCTGTCGCTACAATGCCCTTTCTCCGGAGTTGCGCTGTGCGGTTAACCCCTATGGCCCCTGTGAAGGCTGCCCTCACTATGAGCCGCGGGAGCGGATCCCTTCGCGTTAGTCGGCTCGAGAGCTTCCGCCATGCAGGGTAGCCGCCTCATTGTTGCTCTGGATACCGCTTCTTGGGATCAAGCCCTGGAGTGGGTAGATCGCCTGCCGCAGGTGCTGTGGTGGAAGGTGGGCCTGGAGTTGTTCACGGCTGTTGGCCCTCAGATTTTTCAGGCCCTTAAGGGACGGGGCAAGCGCATTTTTCTCGATTTAAAGCTGCACGACATTCCCCACACAGTGGGGCGGGCCGCTCAGGTGGCCGTTGGTTATGGGGTGGATCTGCTCACCGTTCATGCCGCTGGCGGCAGTGCCATGTTGCGGGCAGCAGTGGCCGCCACCCAGGGCAGTTCTTGCCGGCTGTTGGCAGTCACTCTTCTCACCAGCCTTGGTCCCGACCAGGTGCGGCAGGAGTTGGGCGTTGAGCGGGATCCCGGCGACTATGTGTTGCAGTTGGCGCGGCTAGCTCTGGATCAAGGCGTGAGTGGGCTGGTCTGCTCCCCCCAGGAAGTGAGGCGGCTGCGGCAGGCTTTGGGGCCGGAGGTGCTGCTGGTAACCCCAGGGATCCGCTTTGGGGATCCAGAAGCGGGGGACGACCAGCAGCGGGTCTGTACCCCTGCAGAAGCTCTGCGAGCAGGGGCCGATTATTTGGTGGTGGGCCGCCCCATCACGGCGGCTGCGGATCCCGTGGCTGCCTTGTACCGCCTCCAAGCCCTGGAGGATGCTGTTGGATAATTCACGGAGGGTAAAGCTGCGGGCCCTGCACTTTAGTGTGGGGAGGAAAGCGACTCTGGAACTTTAGTGGCCAAAGTGGCGCCTCCCTCGCAAGATACCCCACCGTATACTGTAGGGGGGATAGCTCCTACTCCCATGATGGAGCATGACCCAAGTTCTAACTATCTCCTGCAAGCTCAAGGTGTCTGCGTCGCAAGCTGCAAAGCTGGAGGCGACAGAGGCCTACGGCCCGCTGGCGCGAGCGGGAATGTGTCAACCAACAGCCGCGCAGCAAGAGGGCTACTGTTCCCGTGAGCGGGACGGAGTCCCTAAGCTCCCGACTTCAGTCGGGGGAAGTTTACTCTGTGGACGCGACCATCTGGGGAGAAATAAGCCTTGGGCCACAGATCTGCCAGACGAGGGTGGGGACTGGGTTTATGGCTGGTTTTGAGCTTGGGCAGCCTTGCCCCTGCTTGGGCAAAAGAGGAGATCTGTGCCTCCGACCCGCAAACCTGGGCCGAGGCCCTGGCGGAGCAGTTGCCTTTGTTTCTCAATTTGGCCTTGAGCCGCTCCCGCTCAGACTTCCAGGTAGTGCTGGTGGGCCAGCCAGAGGTGGAACTTCTCTCTGCCGAGGAGCTGGCCCAGCTTCTGCCGGATAGCCCAGCCGCCTCGGCTTCCCAAAGCTTTCGCTTGTATTTCACCACGCTGGAGCGCCGCTTGGTTCTGCCCCAGCAGCCCGAGCAGGAGGACAACCCCCTGGCCGGTCGGCGCAGCGAAACCCTGCAGCTGGCCTATGAAGCTTATGTGCTGCGGGCTGCACCTGGGGATCCCTGGCAGGTGGTGCGCCTGCAAGTTACCGGCGCCGGTGTTCCCATCCGCGACGTCACCGAAGGACTGACCGCCCAAGCCATTCGTCGCTGGCAGCAGGCTGGGTGTCCCTTGACGGGCGATCTAGAGTTGACTAGGCCTACCCTATGAAGTTTCCCCCTGCCATGCCTCCGCGGGGCAAAAGGCTGTCTCGTTCCTCTTTTCCTCAACTAAGCCTGTCCAGGGCAGGCAAACGTCGGCACCAACGCCCAGACGGACTTAGTTGGATGGGCCACTGGCTGCTGTGGGGAGGGATGGGGTTGCTGCTGGGGCAACGTCTCCGCTCCTTAGGAGAGCTGGCCCATCTGCCGTGGTGGCGCGCTTGGCCCATCAGCAGCCCTCAGGGATCCCTGCCCCCTGTCCAGGCGGAACTCCCTCTCTACCACTCAATTGTGAACGGGCTACTGCCCTGGCTGGTTGAGGGAACCGGGATCCCCCCCGAAGGGATCCTGCGAGCTGTCTCGGCCCTGGCCTGCCTGGCCGTGCTGCTGCTGTGCTGGAGCTGGGGCAATTTCTGGAGTGCTGGCCTATGGGGACTCAGCCCCTGGGTGCTGACCCAGGGGTTGGAGCCGGGCGACGAGATCTTGGCCAGCCTGGTCTTGTTGGTCAGCAGCGGTGCTGGGCCGGGATCCCGCCTGCGCTGGGGCGGTTTGGCGCTGGCCTGTGCCCTGAGCTACAAAGTTTGGCCCTTGGCCCTGCTCTGGGGGACGCTATGGACTAGCCAACATTGGCCGCGGCAGCGGTTGCAAGGGCTACTCTGGCTGCTGCTGGTGATTGGCCTCTCCTGGTTGGTGCGGGTTGAGCTGCCCGCCAATCCCTTCACCGGGACGGAGCGCTTTCCTACGGCGACGGTGTCCTATTCGCTCACTAGCCAAAGCGGCCTGGCTGTTCTGGCCACCTTAATGTTGCCCCTGGGGCTGGCCTTGGTGCGGCTGGGTTGGCCCTGGGCGGAACGCCAACAAACCCTGCTCAGCTTGGCTGGTTTGGGCCATGTCCTGTGGATGGGGGTGCTGGCGGTGTGGCTTTGGGAGCCACAGATGAACCTGTTGCAGCAAAGCGCCCGTTGGGGCCTGGTGGCCCTGCCCTTTTTGTGCCTGAGTGCCGGCGGCGTCTTGGCGGAGATCCCCTGCCGGAGTTGGCGGCGAGTTCTGGGATCCCTGCTCTTGGCCAGCTCGTTCTTGTTATCGTGGCAAGCGTTGGCCTAAGTTCTTCTCCTGCCTTGAAGCTCCCGATGCGGCCCCTCTCAGAGACCCTGTTTGCCCGGCGGGCTCAGGCCGTGATCCCGCCTCCTTTTGGCGCGGAGATCCCTGGGGCCGTGCCGGTAGTAACCAGTTTTACCTTTGGCCTGGCGGATCCGCGGTTGTTTCCCAAGGCCGACCTGGCGCGGGCGACAGCGGAGGTGTTGGCGGAAGAGGGAGATGCTGCCCTCAATTACGGCGGCACTTTTGCCGGGCTGATCGAGGTGGTGCAGCAGTTGATGCGGGCCAGAGGGGTGGAGGCGCAGCCGGAAAACCTCTTGATCGGCTATGGCTCTGGGCAAATCCTTGGCCTCTTGCCCCAGGTCTTTGTGGAGCCGGGGGATATGGTGATCGTGGAGGGGCCCACCTTCATGGGCGCGGTCAGCCGTTTTGCGGCGGCAGGGGCGCGTCTGATCTCGATCCCCGTGGATGGGGAGGGCATGGTGGTGGATTGCCTGGAAGAGGTGTTGCGCGAGCTAGCCCGCCAAGGGATCCGGCCCCGCTTTATCTACACCATTCCCACCTTTCACAATCCCAGGGGCTGCACCCTCTCTTGGCCGCGGCGGCAGAAGCTGGTGCAATTGGCGGCTGAATACGGCGTGGTGGTGGTGGAGGACGAGGCCTACTACGACCTACGCTTTGTCGGGGATCCCTTGCCCAGTTTGGCCGCGCTGGATGAAGAGGGCTGGGTTCTGCACGTGGGCACCTTTTCCAAGATTGTGGTGCCGGGGGTGCGGGTGGGCTGGGCCTGTGGCCATCCCGAGATCATCCGCCGCTTGGAGATGTTTCGTAGCGAGGGATCCCTGGGACCTTTTTTGGGCCGGGTGGTGGCCCGCTACTGCGGGGAAGGCCGCCTAGAGAGCCACATTCAGCTTTTGATCCGCCGTTACCGAGAAAAGTGCCACCTGATGTTGGAGGCCATCGCTCAATGTTTTCCCCCTGAAGTTAAGGTGGAGGCCCCTGGGGGTGGATTCTTTATCTGGTGCGAGCTGCCCCCTCCCCTGAGTGCCGACGCCTTGCTGCAGGCCACCCGGGCGCTAGGGGTAACTTTCTTGCCGGGTACCCACTGCTTTGCCGATGGCCAAGGGGATCACGCCTTGCGCCTCGCCTTCAGCTACCAACCGGAAGAGCGCATCCTCAGCGGCATCCAGATCGTCGGAGAGCAACTGTACAAACTCATGGGCCAACGATGAACACAGGAAAAAGAAGCTGCTAGGGCAGCCGCAAAGCAGCTCTTAACCTCTGGGTATTAGTAGGTTGGTCGCTCCAAATTGCGCTGAAACTGTTTGCTCTGATCCCCAGCTCCTTTTTTCCTTCGGGAGAGAAGTTGGGGTGAGGGGAAAGTAAGAGGAATCCAGACAAGTCATTTCGCCGCTCTTCCGAGTAGCCATATTTGAATGGATGCAGCAGCGCTGCAAGCTCTTTGCTGTGCCGGCAGAGGAACTCTTAAAAACCTGCCACTTGCCGTCTGGGACGTCGCCCCAGCACGTTAAGGATGAAAACTCCCGCCACAGCCAAACAGAGGAGCAGCACCAACGGATTATACACTATAGACGAGACCAGAATAGTCGTCCCTGTTAAAACCAAGGCTATGAAAAAGGTGACCACTCTCGTCATGAATCGCCCAAGGCCACTTAGAAAAGGAAAGATGCTAAGCATTGTATGAAGGGGGGTAAAGAAAGAGTCGGCCCCGATCCACATCATCAAGAATCCCACAAAGCGCAGGATCCAAGTCAGGGCAGTGTGTTCTGCAGCAAGCCGCTCAATGGCTGCAAATCGATCGCTTGCAAATAGCCGATAAAATCGAACGTTGCGCGGCCCCAGATAGCTCTCT
Source organism: Synechococcus sp. H60.2 (assembly GCF_047462315.1). Lineage (NCBI taxonomy): Bacteria > Bacillati > Cyanobacteriota > Cyanophyceae > Synechococcales > Synechococcaceae > Synechococcus > Synechococcus sp. H60.2. The sequence continues at coordinate 31,533 of NZ_JANSIZ010000006.1, forward strand.
AGGCTATTGGGGCTGGCCAAACGCCCAAAGACGGTTGCCTGAGTTCCGCTGTACAAGGCAGTGTACGAAGTTCTCATATCGCCGATTTGTGGATTGGCCAGGGTTCCCCGCCCCTTGAAAACATAAGAGCCTTCCACTCTAGCTTGGATCCCCGGGATCAATGTTTGGGGATCCAGAGGAACAGCGGAGGGAGTTTCGATCTGCAAATCTTGCATCCCAATTCGGTAATTCCCAATTTGAGCCTGGCTGACTCGAAAGAGTTGGCTGGAAAAAGGCATCGGTGGGTTGACGTGCTCACTGCTGCGATAAAACCGGCTTGAATCTTCAGGGTTTTCTGTCCAGACTTTGGTGTAAGTATAGATTGTCTCTCTGACTTCCGATCCACCAAACTCCTCTTGAGTGCGAGTTTCTTTCTCCTCTTCCCAAGCATACATTTCTGCCTTGCGGCTGACGGCAATATAGGGCCCCGGCCGCAGGAAGAGATGATCACCCAAAAGCTCGTTACTGGTCATTGGGCCTGTGAGCGATACTAATCTTCCAAGAGGTGCAGAGGGCGAGCCCAATGGACTGATTTCAATGGCCCCAGTTGCCACTTGGGCAAGGTTGACCCGCCCCTCATTCCAAAACAAAAGCCAGAACGATCCCAAAAATAAAATCAATCCAACAAACACCGATACAAAAGAACTGGGCAGCCGCGAGCCGAATCCGACCCGCTCTACTTGTCTATAACGCTCAGCCATAGCCCCGCCCCGACCGACAACTTCGGTCTAGCACAGCCTCTTCTATTTGTCCATGAAACCTAGTCGTTCTAGAGAATCCAAGGCAAATCTTTAGCTTTTTCCATGCTTATGCCTATTCCAGAAGCAAATTACAATTCATACAGGTTAAGGGAACCCTATTTTTCGGCTAAGAATTGATTAAGAAATCCCTTCCCTCACCGCTTTGACCACGCGCCGGAAAAATTGCCCCACGCCCTTCACCAGATTGGGTGCCGATTCTGGGCGAGGTGGGATCTCTGCCATGAGGGTGTAGTAGTCATCCAAAAGGTTGTGCTCTTCGGAGGAAACGGTATTGTCGGCCATCATCAGGTTGCCGATTGCCCCCAAAAGTTGCAGGCGCTCGGTTTCGGTGGCCTGGGCCAGATAATCGGCCATCCAGCGCTCCGTTTGCGCCATCGGGATGGGCTCTTGGATCAGCTCTCGCAGCTCGGTATCGTGCTCCAAATCATAGCGGCGCAGCAGGGATCCCAGATAGGCCAATTCCTGCGGTTCTAGGTGCCCATCGGCCCAAGCGGAGCCGGCCACAATTTTGAGGATGAGCCGATGTTGGGTTGTCGGGTTCATGGCGGGATCTCTTGTCGCTGGAGGTGCTGCTGGCGGTCGGGGTTCTGGGGCTCTAAGCAGACTTGGAAGGGGCTGACCAGAGGCAGTCTTACTCAGCGAGGCCGCAGGCCCACGCTAGCCAGGCGGCATCCTCTTCTGGCAGGCTGGCCTGGTGCAGGGCGTAAACCTGGCGGTGATACTCATCAAGCCAGGCCCGTTGCGCCTTGTCTAGCAGATTCCAGTCAATCAAGCGCCTATCAAAGGGGATCCAAGTTAGGGAGCGAAAGCCCATCCAGCCCTCCGGCTCTGGAAGGGCAACCACTTCATAGAGGTTTTCCAAGCGAATTCCGCCCCAGCCCGGCTGGTAGTAGCCCGGCTCGATGCTGGTGATCATACCCACCTTGAAGGGGGTGGTGGCGCGGCGGTGGATCCCGTTGGGCCCCTCGTGGACGTTCAAGAAGGCGCCAACGCCGTGGCCGGTGCCGTGGCCATAGTCCAGCCCTGCCTGCCAGAGGCTGGAGCGGGCAATGCCATCCAAGGAGACCCCGTAGGTATCCGGGGGGAAGATCTGGCGGGCGCACTGGATGTGGGCTTTCAGCACCTCGGTGTAGCGCCGCTGGCACAAGGGATCCGCCGGTTCCGAGCCAATCCAGAGGGTGCGGGTAGCGTCGGTAGTGCCCCCCAGGTAGTGGGATCCCGAATCCAACAAAAACAACTCGCCTGGCTGCAGGAACTTCTGAGGATCCGGGGTGCCGTAGTGGACAATGGAGCTGTTAGCGCCGGCCCCGGCAATGGTGTTAAAGCTCAGGCCCACCCAATCCCCTTCCTCGCGGTAGTGGGCTGCCATGGTGGCCGCCACATCGGCTTCGCTGATGGGGATCCCCGCTTGAATTTGCCGGTCAATCCAAGCCAGGGTGCGGATCTTGGCCCGGCTGGCCTTGCGGTTAGCTAGGTGCATCTGCTCCAGCTCAGTGGGGTTTTTCACCGCCTTGAGGGCCTCCACAGGGTGATCCAGCTCGCGACAGGGGATCCCTTGCAGCAGCTCTTGCGTGCCCTGAGTGGTTTGCTTGGGATCCAATCCCACCGGCCCGTAGCCCTTGGCCCACTGGGGCAGCTGTTCCGGGTAGGCCTCGTAAGGCCAGAGCTCGACCTCGGCTTCCACCAGCATTTGCCGAGCCGAGGGCGTGAGGCGCTCCAGGTCAGTAAACAGGGCAACCCTCTCCAGGGCGACCAGCGCGTAGGCGCGGAACACTGGGTTGTAGGGGATGTCAGAGCCGCGCAGGTTAAACAGCCAAGCTACCTGGTCCAACTTGGTTAGGGGCAACAATCCCACCCGCTTGCGACGCATCTCCTGGCGCACCTGGGCCAGCTTGTCGCTGGCAGTAGCACCGCAGAGCTGGGCAGGGACAGGATAGATGGGTTGCTCCAAAAGGGCTTGGCTAGCTTCCTTGGCCAGCTTGTCCAGCGGGTTTTCGCTAACCGGCAGCAGCAGCACTCCTCCGGCTTGGGCGTGGGTCTGCAACTGGCGGTAGGTGGCCACTGATACCGTGAAGGGATCCACTCCTAGGCGAAAGCCGGATCCCAGCTCTTCTACGATCTCCATCAGGCTGGGCTGCTCCGGCAGGCCGCCTTTAATTACGGTAAACAGGTTGGGATCCACTTCCCGCTCCGCCTGCTCGTGGTAGCGGGGATCCACCCACAGCCAGGCCCTGTCCCGGCTAATCAGAGCATCCCCCACCGAGCCGGTAAAGCCTGTAATCCACTGCCGCCGCTTGCGGTATTCCAGCAAATACTCATTGAGGTGCTCATCGGCGGAGGGCACCCAAAACCCATCCAGATTGTGTTCCTGCAAAAGCTGGCGCAACTGCTGCAAACGGGCGGCAATATCCAAGCGGGGCAGGGTTTGGAGCATGGCAGGGACAAGAGGGAGATCTGGGCCGATGGCCTTAGAGACCAATATAGTTCTCCTTACCCTGGGAAAGCAGACGGAACATAGAGGAAGCGGCTACTGGGGCCGCTGCTCAACTCCAAAGTAGGAGCCAAGGGCTTCCGCGCCGCGTTTTTCAGCGATCGGGTGCCACCCTTGCTGCACTGCTTTTCCCAACTGGCACCGAAACGGCTGGCTACCTCGTTATTGAACGCCGTCGCGAACGCACCGCTCTAACTCCCCTCTCCCTCCGGGAGAGGGGTCGGGGGTGAGGGCTGGGATTCCGGAAAGCCAGCCTCTCGCCAAGCGCGGATGCCGCCATCCATGGAGATCACGCGGCGGTAGCCCATTTTCTGCAGGTTGTCGGCTGCTAGCGCCGAGCGAAAGCCGCCACCACAGTAGAGGACAATCTCGGCTTCTTTATCTGGAATCACCTTCTCGATATCCCGCTCGATGATGCCTTTGCTTAAGTGAATGGCGCCAACAATGTGGCCGGCCTGCCACTCCGACTCTTCCCGCACGTCGACTAGGTAGAAGGGATCCCCTTGCAGTTGTTTTTGCCTCACCTGTTCAACGGTGAGCTCTTGGATGCGGCTTTTGGCCTCGTTAACCAAAGCCAGGAAAGCAGGAGAGTGGTGGGATGCCATGCACACCTCGCAGAGAACCCAGCTCCCAGGATAAACCCAGGCCCAATCGCGTTGGGCAACACTAAACCTTCAGCAAGCTAAACTAAAGGCAGATTTGCCGCCGGAGGCCCCCAGTTTGAGCTCTCGATCCACCTCTTGGCTTTGGCCCCTAGTTTTGGCCCTGAGCGGGGGGATCCCTTTCCCTGCCAAGCTGCCGGCCCAAGCTGCCCCCGTCCGCCTAGAAAGCGGGATCCAACGGCAAGTCTCTAGCCCGCCGCCAGCCTCGCTCGTAGAGTGGCTGCAAAAGCAGATAGACGCTGCCAACCGCCGCGACTTGCCAGGGGTGGTGGCTGGCTACAGCCCCAACTTCCGCCACCGGGACGGCCTGGATCGACAAGAGGTGGAGGAAGCTATCCGCCAGCTGTGGGAGGCTCATCCCCAATTGACCTACTCAGCTCAAATTGTCTCTTGGCGGCAGGTGGGCCCCGAGATCGTGGCCGAGATCGCCAGCCAAGTGCAGGGATCCCAAGCTTCAGCGCGGGGGGAGTTTCAGGTCAAGGCTTCCGCCCTGGTGCGCAACCGCTACCGCCCGGATGTGGCCAATCCAGGACAACTGCTGCTCGTAGACCAAGAAGTCCTGCGGGAGTCTAGCACCCTCATCTCCGGCTCGGCACCCCCCACCGTCACCTTCGAGTTGCCCGAGGCGGTCAAGCCGGGATCCACCTACTCCCTGCAGGCCATTGTGGCAGAACCCCTCACCCAGTCCTTGCTGTTGGGCGCGGTCGATGAGCAACCCGTCGCTGCAGGCGGCTACTTGGATCTCACTTCGTTTGCCCTTGAACCTCTGCAGGCAGGCGGGCTCTTTCTGCAGGCAGATGCCCCCCCAGAACCGGGCGCTCAGTGGATCTCGGTGATGCTGGTTAACCAAAGTGGCCTTGTTGTCGAGAGCCGGCGCCTTACCATTCAACCCTGAGGGAGCCGACGTCTCTCAAGGGAGCCTTGTAGGACATATCGACTCCAAGCCCCTGCGGTCGTCGAAAACCTACAAAAAACTATCCGCTCTCTCCCACCGCCTAGGAGATAACAGGCGATCCAGGAGAGAGCGGCCTAGCGGGCCTTCAACTGGAACCTGACTGCCGGGAGGAACTCCAAGCGAGCCAGAACGCGAAGACTCCTCAGCAAGCTAAGGATCTGAGTTCAGGCCGTTAGAGAACAGCCCCGGCGCACAGCCGGCTGAACCCAACTTGACGACCCTTACAACTACTACTATCTGGCATCCGCAGGAACCTCCCTTACTCAACGACATCCTGAGGCTAGCACAAATCTTTACCAAGGTGGCGGGCCGGATCCCTTCTCCCCAAGAGGGCTCCAACAAGGGGGATCTCAGGAGACACCGCTGAGGAGAGAGCAACAGCGTAGGATAGAAGGACGCCCTTTAGCCTGCTCAAATTGCCGTGGACTACAAAAGTACCCTCAACCTGCCGCAAACTCAGTTTCCCATGCGGGCGGAGGCCGCCAAGAGGGAGCCCGCCATCCAAGCCTTTTGGCAGGAAGAACAGATCTATCAGCGTCTGTCGGAAACCAATCCCGGGGATCCCTTTGTGTTGCACGATGGGCCGCCCTATGCCAATGGCGACATCCACATGGGCACCACCCTCAACAAGATTCTCAAAGACATTGTGAACAAGTACCACATTCTGCGGGGGCGCAAGGTGCGCTATGTGCCCGGCTGGGATTGCCACGGCCTGCCCATTGAGCTAAAGGTACTGCAAAGCCTCTCCCCCCAGGAGCGGGAAAGCCTTACCCCCCTGCAACTGCGGCAAAAGGCCAGAGAGTACGCCCTGCACTACGTCAACGTGCAGCGGGCCAGCTTTCAGCGGCTGGGGGTATGGGGGGATTGGGATCGGCCCTACCTGACCCTCTCGCCGGAGTACGAGGCAGCCCAGATCGAGGTGTTTGGCCAGATGGCCCTCAAAGGCTACATCTACCGCGGCCTCAAGCCCGTCCACTGGAGCCCCAGCTCGCAGACGGCCCTGGCGGAAGCAGAGCTGGAATATCCCGACAACCACGTCTCCCCCAGCATCTACGTGGCTTTTCCTCTGCAGAGCCTCAGCCCGGCGGCGCAGCCGGTTTTGGAGCCTTTTCTGCCGGGCTTGCGGGTGGCCATCTGGACCACTACCCCGTGGACGATCCCGGCCAACCTGGCCCTCTGTTTCAACCCCAAGCTCACCTATGCGGTGGTGGAGTCTCCCCGCTTCGGCCTGCTGTTGATTGCTGCCGATCTGCGGCAGCGGCTGGAGAAAGTTCTGGAGACCCCCTTAGAGGTCAAGGCCACGCTGCCGGGATCCGCCTTAGAATACTGCCAGGGACGCCACCCCCTCTTTGACCGTGCCAGTCTCTGTGTTTTGGGGGACTACGTCACCACTGAGTCCGGCACCGGCATTGTCCACACGGCGCCAGGCCACGGGGAAGACGACTTCAAAACCGGCCAAAAGTACGGCCTGCCCATCCTCAGCCCTGTGGACGAGCAGGGGAGATTCACCGCCGAGGCTGGATCCCAGTTTGTCGGGCTGGATGTGCTCTCCAAAAAGCCGGAGACCAGCGGCAACCTTGCCGTGATCAAAGCCTTGCAGGCTGCCGGCGCCCTGCTCAAGGAAGAACCCTACAACCACAAATATCCCTACGACTGGCGCACCAAGGAGCCGACCATCTTCCGGGCCACGGAGCAGTGGTTTGCGTCTGTAGCCGGCTTCCGAGAGCTGGCCCTGCAGGCCATCAAAACCGTAAAGTGGATCCCGCCGGAAGGGGAAAACCGCATCACCGCCATGGTGAAGGAGCGCTCCGACTGGTGTATCTCCCGCCAGCGGGCCTGGGGTGTGCCCATCCCTGTTTTCTACGACGAAGAGACGGGCGAGGTTCTGCTCACGGCTGAGACCCTCGAGCACATCAAAGCCATCTTTGCCCAGGAGGGATCCGACGCCTGGTGGAAGCGGCCGGTGGAAGAGCTGTTGCCGGAGCAGTACCGCCGCAATGGCCGCACCTACCGCAAGGGCACAGACACCATGGATGTCTGGTTTGACTCTGGCTCCTCCTGGGCGGCGGTGGCCAAGGCCCAGGGGCTGGGCTACCCGGTGGATCTCTACCTGGAAGGTTCCGACCAGCACCGGGGTTGGTTCCAGTCCAGCTTACTGACTTCCGTGGCCGTCAACGGCTGTGCCCCCTACAAAGCGGTGCTCACCCACGGCTTTGTGCTGGACGAAAAGGGCCAGAAGATGAGCAAGTCTTTGGGCAACGTCATCGACCCAATGGTGCTCATCAACGGCGGCAGCAACCCCCAGACGGATCCCGCCTATGGCGCCGATGTGCTGCGGCTGTGGGTCTCCAGTGTGGACTACTCTGGGGATGTGCCGATAGGCAAGACCATCCTCGGGCAGATGGCGGACATATACCGCAAGATCCGCAACACGGCCCGCTTTCTGCTGAGCAACCTTTATGATTTCAACCCAGCTCAGGATGCCGTTCCCTTTGCAGCATTGACGGAGTTGGATCGCTACATCTTGCACCGCCTAAAGGAGGTGGGAGAGGAAATCACTGAATCTTTTGAAAGCTACCAGTTCTACCGCTTTTTCCAGGCGGTTCAGAACTTCTGCGTGGTGGATCTCTCCAACTTCTACTTGGATATTGGCAAGGATCGCCTCTACATCAGCCACGCCCGCAGCCGGCGGCGGCGGCAATGTCAGACGGTGCTGTCGCTGTTGCTGGAGAACTTGGCCAAAGCCATCGCCCCCGTACTCTCCCACCTCGCAGAAGAGATCTGGAGCTACCTTCCCTACCCCAAGCCTACCCGCTCGGTGTTTGAAGGGGGCTGGATGCAGCTGCCAGAGCAGTGGCGGGATCCCCAGTTGGCGGCCACTTGGGAAAAGCTGCGGGCGGTGCGGCAGGAGGTGAACAAAGCCCTAGAGCAAGCCCGCACCGACAAGCTCATCGGCGCTTCCACCGAGGCCAAACTGATCTTGAAGGTGACGGATCCCCATCTGTACTCCCTCTTGGAAGAGCGGGCGGCAGAGCTGCGCTACTTGTTCATCACTTCCCAAGTCGAGCTGGTCAAGGCTGACCCTGCAGAGGAAGACCTGCAGGTTGTCGTTCAGCCGGCGGATGGGAAAAAATGCGTGCGCTGCTGGAACTATTCCACCCGCGTGGGGGAGTTTGCCGAACACCCAGAGCTGTGCGAGCGCTGTGTGGCAGCCCTGGCTGGCGAATTTTGAGCGTCGGATGGATTTCGGATGTTGGGGAAATGACTGGAGGAGCTCTCCCTGGGGGAATTGCTGGCTTAGGTTGGGTTGGCCTTCAGGATCCCGGCATCGGCTTCCTCCCGCTCCAGGTCGCGGAAGAGGGGGGTGCTGAGGTAGCGCTCGCCAAAGCTGGGCTGGATCATCACAATCAGCTTGCCGGCGTTTTCCGGTCGCCGCCCCACTTGGATAGCTGCGGCCAGGGCCGCGCCTGTAGAAATGCCGGAGAGGATCCCTTCTTCTTTGGCCAAGCGGCGGCTGTAGACCATGCTCTCTTCGTCGTCTACTGCAATCACCTCATCCAGCAAGTCGCGCCGCAACACATCGGGCACAAACCCTGCCCCAATGCCCTCGATGCGATGGAAGCCGGGCCGCCCCCCACTTAAGACTGCACTTGCCTTGGGCTCGACGGCCACCAGCCGAATCGAGGGTTTTTTGCTTTTGAGAAACCCGCCCGCCCCTGTGATGGTGCCGCCGGTGCCCACCCCCGCCACCAGGATATCCACTTGACCATCGGTGTCCTCCCAAATCTCGGGCCCGGTGGTGCGGGCGTGGATTTGCGGGTTGGCAGGATTGGTAAATTGGCCCAGCATGTAGGCGTTGGGGGTGCGGCGCACAATCTCTTCCGCCTTCCAGATAGCCTCCCCCATGCCGCCGGCGCTGCTGGCCAGATGTACCTCTGCTCCGTAGGCTTTCAACAGCAGCCGCCGCTCCAGGCTCATGCTCTCGGGCATGGTGATGATTAGCCGATAGCCCTTGGCTGCTGCCGCCATAGCCAGGCCGATGCCGGTGTTGCCGGAGGTGGGCTCCACCAAGATGGTCTTGCCAGGAGTGATCAAGCCGGCTTGCTCCGCTGCCTCGATCATGCTGACGGCAATGCGGTCTTTTACCGATGCCGCCGGGTTAAAGCTCTCCAGTTTCACCACAATCTCCCCCAGGCAGCCTTCTGCCTGGGGGATCCGGTTCAGCCGCACCAGGGGTGTGCGGCCGATGAGTTGGGTGATGTTATCGGCAATCCTCATAGGCAACAACAAGCCAATTCAAGGCCACCTCGAGAAGCTGGGCCTTTGTCCGATGCTAACCCTACCAAGGGATCCCTGGCCGCTGTCGGCCACCTGAGGAGGTGGCTGGGGCAACCGGCCACTTTGGGAAAAGGATGATTTAGAGTGGGAGTGCACCGAAAGGACTCGTCTTCTATGCACCTGAGTGAAATCACTCACCCCAACCAGCTCCGCAACCTAAACCTCGGCCAGTTGCGCAGCCTAGCCCGCCAGATCCGCGAAAAGCACTTGCAAACGGCTGCCAACTCCCCAGTCGGCTGTCACCTGGGGCCGGGGCTGGGAGTGGTGGAGCTGACCTTGGCCCTTTACAAAACCCTGGACCTGGATCGCGACAAGGTGATCTGGGATGTGGGGCACCAGGCCTATGCCCACAAGATGCTTACTGGCCGCTACCACAACTTCCACACCATCCGCCAGAAGGGGGGGATCTCTGGCTACCTCAAGCGCAGCGAGAGCCGCTTCGACCACTTCGGGGCCGGCCACGCCTCTACAAGCATCTCGGCAGCCCTGGGCATGGCCATTGCCCGCGACCGGCGGGGAGAAAACTTCAAGGTGGTGGCCATTATCGGCGATGGCGCCCTGACAGGGGGCATGGCCTATGAAGCCATCAACCACGCCGGGCACCTGCCCAAGACTAACCTGATGGTGATCCTCAACGACAACGGCATGTCCATCTCCCCCAACGTGGGGGCGCTCCCGCGCTATCTAAACCGCCTACGCCTCAGCCCGCCGGTGCAGTTTTTGACCGACAGCCTGGAGGAGCAACTCAAGAATCTGCCTCTGGTTGGCTCCAGCCTCAGCCCGGAAATTGACCGCATGAAGGAAACGGTGAAGCTGGTTACCGCCGTGCAGAACAATAAGGCCGGCATTATCTTCGAGGAGCTGGGCTTCACCTATGTGGGGCCGGTGGACGGTCACAACCTGGCAGAATTGTTGGATGCCTTTGAGTTGGCCCACGGCATCTCTGGGCCGGTGCTGGTGCATGTGGCCACGGTGAAAGGCAAAGGCTACCCGCCAGCGGAAGCGGAGCAGGTGGGGTATCATGCCCAATCCCGCTTTGACCTGGCCACCGGCAAGCCCTACCCGCCCAGCAAGCCCAAGCCCCCCAGCTACAGCAAGGTCTTTGGCCATGCCCTTTGCAAGCTGGCGGAGCGGGATCCCCGTATCATCGGCATTACGGCGGCCATGGACACTGGCACCGGCCTAGACAAACTCAAGGAAAAGCTGCCGGATCAGTTTATAGATGTGGGGATTGCCGAGCAGCACGCTGTTACATTGGCTGCCGGTATGGCCTGCGAGGGGATGCGGCCGGTGGTGGCCATTTACTCCACCTTCCTGCAGCGGGCCTACGACCAGATCATCCACGATGTCTGCATCCAAAAGTTGCCGGTCTTTTTCTGCTTGGATCGAGCGGGGGTGGTGGGAGCTGACGGCCCAACCCACCAGGGCATGTACGACATTGCCTATCTGCGCTGCATCCCCGAAATGGTGCTGATGGCCCCCAAAGACGAAGCGGAGCTGCAGCGCATGGTGGTGACCGGGATCCAGTACACCCAAGGCCCCATTGCCATGCGCTACCCGCGTGGCTCCGGCGTGGGGGTGCCCCTGGCAGAGGAAGGGTGGGAGCCCATTCCTATCGGCAAAGCCGAGGTGCTGCGCAGCGGCGGCGAGGTGCTGATCCTGGCCTATGGGTCGATGGTGCATCCCAGTTTGCAGGCGGCGGAGATTTTGAAGGAACACGGTATCTCCACCACTGTGGTCAACGCCCGCTTCGCCAAGCCTCTGGATACCGAGCTGATCCTGCCCCTGGCCCAACAGAGCCGCCTGGTGGTGACAGTAGAAGAGGGCTGCCTCATAGGCGGGTTTGGCTCGGCAGTGGGGGAAGCCCTTCTGGATGCCGATATCCGGGTGCCTTTGTTGCGCCTGGGGGTGCCGGATGTGTGGGTGGAGCACGCCACTCCTGAGGAGTCCTTGGCGGATCTGGGCTTGAACAGCGCTGGGATTGCCGAGCGGATCCGGGCCAAGGTTGAGGCCCTTCAAAGGGCCTCACAGGCTCAAGCTATTCTGGGCAGCTCCTAAGCCTACTCTTTCCCAAGGCCCATCTGCCGGTTGAACTGCTCGACGGCAGCTTGCTGCAGAGCCTCGGCAACGGGGCGGCTGCGCAGGAGAACTTGCACATCCCGCAGCAGCTTCTCCCGCCACAGGTTCTCCCGCAGCACTTCTAGCCGGGCATAGCTGGGATCCAGGCGCATGGCCTTTGCCCCCAGCTCCTCGGCTCGTCCGGTTTCTCCCCGAATGTAGAGAGCGGTCGCCAAGGCCAAGTAGGGCTCTGCCACAGAGTCGTTCATCTCTATCGTGCGTTCCCAGCGCTCGATAGCAGCGTCGAGATCTCCCTGCTCGTAGTCCACCAAGCCGATGTTGTTCATGGCCGGCCAATAGGCGGGATCCAACTCCAGGGTCTTCTCATATTCCCGCCGGGCGGGATCCCACTGATCCAGCATTAGATAAGCATTGCCCAGTTGGAAGCGGGCGTTGGGGTTATCCGGTTGCAGGGTGACCGCCCGCTCCAGGGCCTCGGCGGCGGCAAAGTAGCTGCCCTGCCGCAAGTAAGCCGCTCCCAGCGAGTAGAGAATATCGGCGTCGTCAGGAGCCAGGGCGCGGGCCTTCTGCAGCGCTTGCACCGCCTGGGCGTAGTCTCCCCGCTCCAGGTGGACGTTGCCCAAAACATAGAGCAGCTCGGAGGAGTTGGGCACCATGGCCACCGCCAGTTGCAAGCGGCGCAGCGCCTCTTCTGTCTGGCCAAACTGGGCCAGCCGCAGCGAGTCAGTGGCCAGTTGCAGGGCCTGGGCCCGCATCAACTCCCCATTGGGCAGGGGAAGGTGCAGCAATACTTGGGCTTGAGCGGGATCCCCTCTCCCTACCCCCAACACCATGGCAAAGCCCAGCGGCAAGGTTAGCAAAAACCGGACAGGTAGCCGGAATACCAGTGGCGGCATGACACCCACGCAAAAACAGGTCATGCCCATGTTAGCTGCAGCAACCGGGGATCCTTCCTGCCAGGGCTGGTTCCAACCAGATGCATGTTTGCGCCGGCGGCGCGGAGCACCATCTCTAACTCCCCTCTCCCTTTGGGAGAGGGGCCGGGGGTGAGGACCGTCCCTTTGGGAGAGGGGGCGGGGGTGAGGGCAGCGATTCAAACTAGAGGCGTCGCCACCGCCGCCCGGACTGGGCTAGCAGGTCTTCGGCAGCCTTGGGCCCCCAGGTACCCGCCTCATAGGTGTACAGCGGCGGTGCGGCAGTGCCGCCCTTGTCATGGCCAGGCGGCGCCTCCCAGGCCGATAACACTGGTGTCACCACCCGCCAGGCGGCTTCCACCTCGTCGGCGCGGGTAAATAGGGTGGGATCCCCCAGCAGGCAGTCCAACAGCAGGCGCTCGTAGGCATCCGGGGTGCTCGACCCAAAGGCAGTTCCATAGCGAAAATCCATTTCCACCGAGCGGGTGCGGATCTCCGGCCCCGGCATCTTGGCCTCAAAGCGCAGGGAGATGCCCTCGTTGGGCTGGATGCGCAGCACCAGGATGTTGGGGCTCACCTCCCGGGCTGCCGAAGGAAAAAGAGAGAGCGGCACCTGCTTAAAGTAGATGGCCACCTCGGAGACCTTCTTGGCCAAGCGTTTGCCGGTGCGCAGGTAAAAGGGCACTCCCTGCCACCGCCAAGTGTCGCATTCCAATTTCAGGGCCACGTAAGTGGGGGTTTGCGAGTTGGGGTTGACATTGGGCTCTTGGCGATAGCCTGGCACCGGCTTGCCGGCAATCCAGCCGGGGCCGTACTGGGCTCGCACCGCTGCCGCGGCTACATTGCGCAGATCCGCCAGGCGGGTGGCCTGCAGCACCTTGGTCTTTTCGTTGCGTACCCCGTCGCCGCGTAATGAGACAGGTGGCTCCATAGCAGTGAGGCAGTAGATCTGCATCAGGTGGTTCTGCACCATGTCCCGCAGAGCACCGGCAGCGTCGTAGTAGCCAGCCCGATCCTCCACCCCCACCGTTTCCGCCACAGTAATCTGCACATGGTCGATGTAGTTGCGGTTCCAGAGGGGCTCAAAGATGGTGTTGGCAAAGCGGAAGACTAGCAGGTTTTGCACCGTCTCCTTGCCCAGGTAGTGGTCGATGCGGTAGACCTGCTCTTCCTGGCAAATCCGCTGCACGATGCGGTTCAGCTCCTGGGCCGAGGTGAGGTCGTGGCCAAAGGGCTTTTCAATCACCACCCGCGTTTTGGCCGGGTCAGCCAACATCCCGGCTGCCCCCAACTGTTGGATGGCCTGGGCGTAGAAGTCCGGCGCCACCGCCAGGTAAAATACCCGGTTGCCGCGGGTGGCCCGCTCCTCATCCAGTTGGCCGAGGAATTGCTTGAGACGCAGGTAGCCCTCGGCATCGCCAAGATCAAGGCGACAGTAGAACAGGCGGCGGGCAAAGTCTTGCCAGAGGGCTTCTGGCCCCAGATCTTGGGGGGCAAATTCTTCCAGGGCCGCCCGCATTTTGTCGCGATAGATCTCGTGGCTCCAGTCGCGCCGGGCCACCCCCACCAAGGTAAACTCCGGCGGCAGCCGTCGCTGCACAAACAGCCGGTAGTAGGCCGGGATCAGCTTGCGGGCCGCCAGATCCCCGGAAGCGCCAAACTGTACCAGGATACAGGGATCCGGAACGCGCTCTTGGTTGAGGCCAACGCGCAGGGGGTTTTCAGCCAGGGTCACCATAGAGTCAGCTCGGCTTGCGTGGGCGGGGTCAGGGAAGAGGGGCTAGGAGGTCAGCGAAGGCAGCGCAACACTTCTTCCACATTCTCGCGGCTGCCGATAATCAAAGGCACCCGTTGGTGCAGGGATTGGGGCACGATGTCTAGGATGGCCTCGCTGCCGGTGGTGGCTACGCCCCCCGCCTGCTCAACTAAAAACGCCAGCGGGTTGGCCTCGTACATCAGCCGCAGCTTGCCCTCTGGTTTTTTCTGGGTGCCCGGATAGAGGTACACCCCGCCCTGGAGAAGGATGCGGTGAAAATCCGCCACCAGAGCGCCGCTGTAGCGGGAGGTGTAGCCATCGTGGCGGTGGACGTAGCGGACGTAGTTCTGGATCCCTTCGCTCCACTGGCAGAAGTAGCCCTCGTTAAGGCTGTAGACGGAGCCGCGTTCGGGAATGCGAATATCGCTCTTGGAGAGGATGAACTCGCCCAAGCTGGGATCCAACGTAAAACTGTGTACCCCCTTGCCGACGGAATAGACCAGTTGGGTGCTGGGGCCGTAGAGGATGTAGCCGGCGGCCAGTTGGCGACGGCCCGGCTGCAGGAGATCTTGGTTGTCTGCTTCCGGACGATCCTCAAGGGGGTGCAGAACGGAGAAGATAGAGCCGACGCTGAGGTTGGCGTCAATGTTGGAAGATCCATCCAAGGGATCGATCACCAGGGCCAAGCGGCTGAGGGAGCAGTTTTCCGGCAGGCGAGCTGGGGTTTTCATCTCTTCTGACACCAGCCGACACACCAGGCCCGTCTGCTCCAAGGCGCGGATGAAGGCCCGGTTGGCATAGTCGTCCATCTGTTGCTGTTCTTCCCCTTGGACATTGACGCTGCCGGTCACCCCCAACGTTCCTTCGATCAGCCCTGCCTGGCTGAGGCGACGGGCAATCATCTTGCCGGCCAGGGCGATGCGGTTCATCAGGGCGCTGAAGTCCTGGGCCTCGGCAGTAAAGCTGCCAAACTGCTGCAAGACATGGCGGGAGAGGGTGAGCACATCCCGCGCCATCTCCCGTTCGGCGCTGCTGGGCACGGCGGCGGGGGAGGGAGGAGAGCTGAGAATCATATGCGGCTTCACTGACACCTAAGAGGAAACGCCGGAACAAGAGGTTCCTGGCTTCTGTATCTCGAACCGGCGGGCAAGGACTGCGTCCCGCTGACGCAATTGGAATCTGGGATCCCCTTTACTAGGTAGGCTGGCCGATTCTCAGCGCAGGTGCCGAGAACTTACAGAGTTGCTTCAGATTCGGTCGGATCCCTCTTGCCAGGAGGGTTACGGTTGCCTTTGGGAAAAGCGGTAGGATGAGTTCTACCCATTCTTTTCCCGGCTCACTTTTCTCGGTTTCTTCTTACCAATGATGACCAACTCTCCTTTTCCGCTGCGCAGCCAAGTGGTCACCCAGGGGGTGCAGCGCTCCCCCAACCGCGCCATGCTTAGAGCAGTGGGCTTTCGCGATGAGGACTTCGGCAAGCCCATCGTCGGCATCGCCAACGCCCACAGCACCATTACCCCCTGCAACATCGGCATCCAAGCCCTGGCCGAGCGAGCCGAAGCTGCCCTGCGGGAGGCCGGCTGCATGCCTCAGATCTTCGGCACCATTACCATCAGCGACGGCATTTCCATGGGCACCGAGGGCATGAAGTACTCCCTCGTGTCGCGGGAGGTGATTGCCGATTCCATCGAGACGGTGGTCAACGGCCAGAGTATGGATGGTCTCTTGGCCATTGGTGGCTGCGACAAAAACATGCCGGGGGCGATGATTGCCATGGCCCGCCTCAACGTGCCCTCCATCTTTGTCTATGGCGGCACCATCAAGCCGGGGCACTACAACGGCCGCGACCTCACCATCGTCAGCGCCTTTGAAGCGGTAGGGGAGTACAGCGCCGGGCACATCTCCGAGGAAGAGCTGCTGGCGGTGGAGCGCCACGCCTGCCCCGGTGCCGGATCCTGTGGCGGCATGTACACCGCCAACACCATGTCCAGCGCCTTTGAGGCCATGGGCATGAGCCTGCCCTATTCCTCTACCATGGCGGCAGAGGATGAAGAAAAAGCCGAAAGCGCTGCTCAATCGGCCAAGGTCTTGGCCGAGGCCATCAAGGCCAACATTCGGCCCCGTGACATCATCACTCGCCAGAGCATTGAGAACGCCATCTCCGTCATCATGGCCGTAGGGGGATCCACCAACGCCGTGCTCCACTTTTTGGCCATTGCCCACGCCGCAGAGGTGCCCCTGACGCTGGATGACTTTGAGACCATCCGCGCCCGCGTGCCCGTCCTTTGCGACCTCAAGCCTTCGGGCCGCTTTGTTGCCACCGATCTGCACCGGGCTGGCGGGATCCCCCAAGTAATGAAGATCCTGCTCAACCACGGCTTGCTGCACGGGGACTGCCTCACCATCTCCGGCCAGACAATTGCCGAAGTCCTACGGGACGTGCCGGACGAGCCCAGCCCTGACCAAGAGGTGATTCGCCCCTGGCACAGCCCCCTCTACCCCCAAGGGCACATAGCCATCCTCAAAGGTAACCTTGCTCCCGAAGGGGCAGTGGCCAAGATTAGCGGCGTCAAGACACCCAAGATCACGGGGCCGGCGCGGGTCTTTGACTCGGAGGAGTCCTGTCTGCAGGCTATCCTTGCTGGCCAAATTCGACCAGGGGACGTCGTGGTGATCCGCTACGAAGGCCCCAAGGGCGGCCCTGGCATGCGGGAGATGCTCTCCCCCACTTCGGCCATCATCGGCGCTGGCTTGGGAGATAGCGTGGGGCTAATTACCGATGGCCGCTTCTCTGGCGGCACCTACGGCATGGTGGTGGGCCATGTGGCGCCTGAGGCCTACGTAGGCGGCCCCATTGCCCTGGTGGAAGAAGGGGATCTCATTACCATCGATGCCCCCGCTCGTCTGTTGCACCTGCATGTTAGTGAGGAAGAACTGGCCCGCCGCCGCGCCCGCTGGGTTCCCCCCGAGCCTCGCTACAAACGGGGCACCTTGGCCAAGTACGCCAAGCTCGTTTCCAGCAGCAGCCTGGGGGCGGTGACCGATTTGAACTTGTGGGAGTAGGCCCTTCTCCCTCAGGGAGAGGGGAGTAACTCTTGCAGGAAAAAGCGGCAGGGATCCCTGCCGCTGGGTTAAGTTGACGGCTTCGGCGCCAACTAGGTACCAATGATGCCGCCGTCATTTTTGGTAATCACCACCACCGCCGAGCGGGGATAGATGTTGTCGTCGTAGTCAGGCCAGCGCGAAGCAATCTTGCCGGCAGCGAAGTCTTCGGCACTGGTGGTGGAGCCGGGGTGCTGGACATTGATGAACATGGTGCGCTGGTCGGGAGTGGTAACCACGCCGGTGATCTCCTGTCCAATCGGCCCGGTCAAGAAGCGACGAATTTCTCCCGTATCCGGGTCGGCAGCCAGCATCTGGTTGTTGCCGAACTGGGCAAAGTCCCCCTTGTTGAGGTTGCTCTCGCTACAATCTGTCTGGATCCAGAGGCGACGACTGGCATCGAACCACAGCCCATCGGGAGAGTTGAAGATGTTGTCGGCGCTGAGAGGCTGTCCTGACAGCGTACGGCTATCTCCGGGTGGGCCGGCCAGGATGAAGATGTCCCACTCAAAGCGGGTGGACTGGGGACTGCCTATCTCTTTCCAGCGGATGATGTGGCCCCACTGGTTTTTGGGACGAGGGTTGGCGGCATTCACCTGGTCTTGTTCCCGCTTGCTGTTGTTGGTTAGGGTGAAGTAGACCATACGAGTCTTGGGATCCACTGCTCCCCATTCGGGCCGATCCATCTTGGTGGCGCCGACGAAGTCTGCCGCGGTGCGGGTGTTCACCAGTACATCCGCCTGGCTGGTGAAGCCATTCTCGGGGGTGAGGCCGTTTTGCCCAAACACCAGCGGGATCCACTCCCCTGTGCCGTCTTCGTTGAACTTGGCCACATACAGCGTGCCGTTGTCCAGCAGGTGGCCGCCTGCCGTCTCCTTGCGGTAGGGCTCGGCAGAGACGTACTTGTAGATGTACTCAAAGCGGGCATCGTCCCCCATGTAGAGCACAATCGGCTGCCCTTCCACCGGCGGCTGGAACACCACGCCCTCATGGGCAAAGCGGCCCAGAGCTGTGCGCTTCTGGGGCTTGCTGCTGGGATCAAAGGGATCGATCTCCACCACCCAGCCAAAGGTGTTGGGCTCGTTGCGGTAGTCCTGGGTAGCATCGGCAGCGGTGGGGGTGGCGTTGAAGCGGATGAACTCGTCGGCCTTGTTGCTAGCCAGCTCCCAGCCGTAGCGGGAGGTCTCGGTGCTCACGCCATAGCGCTTGTGTTCGCGGGGCAGGTTGGGCTTTTGATCCGGCCCTTTGCTGGTGTTAACGAAGTAGCCGGCCCAGTTTTCCTCACAGGTGAGGTAGGTGTTCCAGGGGGTAACCCCGTGGGCGCAGTTGTTTAGAGTACCCCGTGTCATCGTGCCATCGGGGCTGAACTTGGTCTTGACAAAGTCAGACCCCCGTACCGGGCCCTGGATCTCCATGAGGGTGAGGCCGGTGATGCGGCGGTTGAGGCGATCCCGCACCACAGTCCAGTTACCGTCCGCCTCCCGCTTGATGTGGACAATGCTCACCCCGTGGGCGTTCAGCTCCTTGAGCACCTGGTCGGGATCGCGGCTACCGTCGGGGTTGACCGGATACCCCTCATCGTTGAGCTGTTGTCCTTTGGCGGCGGCATGCATAAAGCGCGGCTCCACGTACTCGTGGTTGATCACCAACAGGCCCTCGGTGGAGCTGCCCTGCCAGGGATCCTTCCCCTCAATGGGGAAGAAGTGCATACCGTCGTGGTGGCTGCCCACCTGCATCCCCTGCTCGGCGCCGGTGTTCTCCAGCTTAAACTCAGGGTAGGTGCCGGTGATGGGGATACCCCAGGCCAGCAGCGGTCGGGCAGTGTAGCCTTCCGGCACCACCACTTTGTCTTCTGCGCTCACGGGGATTGCCTTGAAACCCAGCAAGGCACTGCCGCTGGCCGCTTTGGCCGACTTACTGGCGTTGTTGAGCGCCGGCAGGCCAAAAAAGGTGGCCACTGCCGCGGCAACTCCCCCCTGCAACACTTGGCGCCGCTGCAGGCGGGCTTCTAGGATGCTGCTAAAGGTGGGGTTGGGCGAATGATTGCACAGAGGCTCGTCCCCATGACGAAGCCTAGAACCCTGCGGATTATTCACGTTGAGTTCTCCCCTTCTCTTGTCTTGTCGATTCCCTGCGTTACTGACTTCACGCATTGGGATAGGCGCTCCAAAACTAGTACCTAGAAGTTAAGAAGAGGCCAAGACTAGGTTAAGCTTCATCGATATGAAGAATTTCTTTAGGTTGAGCTAATGATTTCTTAACAAATTGTTGAACTACAGGGAATTTTGCTTTCTGATCTTTGTCTTTGACTTGTTCCAGCTAGGCTTAAGGTTCTTGTCGTATCCTAGAGAACAAATACACCCCATCGCGATGGTAGAGAAGCTGAAACGAGGTTTCTTTTTGTAAAGCGGCAAGCAGGGTTTGGGAGAACTCTGGGCTGCTGCGCCACCCCGGATGGCGACTGTTAAGCAAAACGTAGTCAAAGGGATCCCATTGTTGGGGGGGAGATCCCTTGAAGTGGCTCTCATCAGTAAAGTAGATAACTTGCCGGTGGGTGAGGTGGGGGCTAATCTCGTGGGTGGTAAGGACACCCCCTTGGGTGGTGATGTGGGCAAGGGCCTCGCGAGTGGCCTGCCAAGTGTCAAGAGACTGAAGATAGATGGAGCCAAAAAAGGGGTATTTTGCCAGGGCTAAAAAAGCCAGCAAAGACCAGCCTAGCGCTGCTTTTCTGCTTTTGACGGGGCAAAACCAAAAGGGGACTGCTTTCGCGTTTTCGATAACAGCTAGAAAGAGAAAAGGAACAACAGGTAATGCATACTGATGCACCAGATCCCGATAAGCAGGATTGCTAGAAAGTATATTCAGCCCCAGGGTTGGCAGGGCAGGGATCCAGGGATCCCAGTGGTGCCAAGAGAGGCCCCAAGCCACAGGAATGATTAACAAAAGTCCATAGAATAGGGTGTCGAGAGAGAAGACCTTGCCCAGGACTAATGTTGGCTTGAGAACTAAGTTTTGGATAATTTCAGGAACGGAACTGCCCAAATAGCTATAGTGAGAAACGGCTGCCGGCTCGCTGCCACTGAAGTGAGGAATAATCCAAAAAGTAGCCATGCCAAACCAGGCCGACCCTGCCGCTATGGCAAGCCAGCCGGCCACTTGGCAGCGCCGTTCCCAGCGCTTTTCAACTCGTCTGCTTTCAAAGAGTAACAGCCAAGCTCCCAGGGCAACGACATTGAGAGACAACACCGCCTTGCAGCCGAGGATACCACCTAGGCACAGCAAAAACCCCCACAACTTGCCAGAGCGAACACAGAGTATAGCGGCCAAAAAAAGGGGAACGGCCAACACTTCTGGATGAAAATCAAAAAGGTTGGCGTTGAAGATGGCTGGGTAGAGAAGATAGGCGGCGGCAATTGTTCTCGCCCTGCCAGAATCAATCTCGGCTTGGAGCGCCAGATGGTAAACGGCCAGCGCTCCCAGCGTTAGTGCCAGAGCTTGGATGCCAAACAGCCAATATACAGAGGGAACAATGCGATACAAGAGACTGAGAGGATACAAGATAAAAGCTGCGTGATCTCCAAGAATGTGGATCCCGCGAATAGTAGAAAAAGGAACCTCGCCACGGCTGATTAAATAAACAGCTTGGTCGAAAATGCCGAGATCATACCCTCCCGACTGAAACAAGTGGTGCCGTACAACGCTGCAGCCTAAAAGAACAAAGAAGGCCCCAGCCAGCGTTGCCAAGAAAGACTTGGACAGAGGATGCTCCTTCATTGCCGCCTACAACTTGCTTAGCGTAGAATCCAGGCTCTGCCAGCTAGCGGCAATACCGCAAGCCAGCTCAAAGACAGCCCCTTTTTCTCTGGCAAGAGAGGCTCGAATCCAGCTAGCTGGAAAAATTGCAGGAAGTGGGGATCCCTGCCCAAGCCAGGCAAGAGGCTGGGGTTGGCCAGCGCAGGGAGAACGCCCAAAGGCTTGAGAAGGTCTAAAGTTTTGGGATCTTTCCACTTTTCCTTTCTAGGATACGGGCAGACTCTCCAGAGCCACTGCGTGGGGAATTCTGCATGAGTGACGCCATCCGCTATGACCTGCTTTTGGTGGGAGGAAGCTCCTCCAACCTGATCCTGGCCCATCGCCTTTTGGATCTGGCCAAGCTCTCGGGGCTCAAAATCTCCATCGCCATCTTGGAAAAAGCCCGGCAATTTGGCGGGCACATCATCAGTGGTGCCATCTGCAATCCCCAGGTAATCGCCAGGCTTTTCCCGGATTTTGAGAGCCAAGGATTTCCCCACGAGGGGCGGGTGGAAGTGAGCCACCTGAGCGTACTGGGATCCCAAGAGCGCTGGGATCTGCCGGAAGCGGCGATCCCAAAGGGGTTGCGCAAACAGGGGCAGTTCATCCTCACCCTTAGCCATGTCATCCGCTGGCTGGCCGAAACCCTGCAGGAAAAGGCCAAAGGGATCCCCAACGTTACCTTGGATGTATTCCCCGGCTTTGCCGCCCACGAGATCCTCTATGAGGGGGAGCGAGTCATTGGGGTGCGGGTGAGCGACTCCGGCCAAGTTTACGAAGATTGCGTCTTTGCCGAGCTCACCTGCTTTGGCGACAAGGGATTTATCTCCAAAGACCTGGTCGAGAAGTTTCACCTGCGCCCTCGGCCGCAACTGTGGTCGGTGGGGGTCAAAGAGCTGTGGCAGATCCCTCGCTCGCTGCAAGGGCAGGTGTGGCACACCCTGGGCTACCCGGTTTTGGATGGCAGCTTCAGCGGCGGCTTTGTCTACGGCCTCAAAGATAACCGCCTGGCCCTGGGCCTCATCATCGGCCTCGACAGCAAAAATCCCAACCTCAACCCGCAGCAGCGCCTGCAGGAGTTCAAAGCCCACCCCTGGATCCAATCCCTGATTGCCGGTGGCAAGTTGCTCAAGTACGGGGCCGCCGTCATTCCTGAGGGGGGCTACTACAGCCTGCCCAGCCGCTTTGGCGTTGAAGGGGCCTTGCTTTTGGGGGATGCCCTGGGGGTGCTGGATGTGGGCAGCCTGGCCGGGATCAACAACGCCATGGAGACCGGCTACCTGGCAGCGGGCCTCATTCACGACGGCTTTTTAAAAGGGGATCTGCGCATTCAAGAGGCCTACCAAAAAGCCGTGATGGAGAGCTCGGTGGGGCAAGATCTCTACCGCAGCCGCTATTTTCGGGAAGCCTTTTTGGAAAACTCCCGCCTGCTGGAAGAATACCTGCCCCAGATCTGCCGCAGCGTCGATGCCGGCCACCCCTGGCTGGGATCCCTGCGCTGGGGCCTGCAGGATCCCGTGCGTCGCGGCGGGGAACTCCTGCGCGCCTACACGCTGCTGACGGGACGGGTCAGCGCCGGCGAGCCGCCCCCACGGGGGTATGTTGCTCCCCATGCCGCCATCCAAGCGGACTTTGTGGCCCCCCTAGGTCTGGATCCTGAAGCATTGACCACGCGATGGGGCTATTTCTCGCGGTCAGATGCCGTCTTTTTTGCCGATCCCCGCTACCCGGAAGGCAACCGCCACATCCTTGAGTTCAGCGCTGACACCTGCCGCCAGTGCATTGCCACCTACGACAAGCTAAACCGCCCTACCCCCTGCGTGGCCGACTGCACCGCAGAAGTCCACCACATCCGCGAACACAATGGGATCCGCTCCCACGCCATGTCTCTGGAAAACTGCATCCAGTGCCGCACCTGCGAGATCGTCTGTCCCCACCTCAACCTGCGGGTTAACCCCAGCTACGAGGGATCCGGCCCCGACTTTTATGGGCTCTAGGAAAACGGGGGCAGGGAGCACAGACTCAGCTTTGCTGGCATAGTTAAAGCTAGAGTTGCAGGGAGTGCAGCCGTTGAATTCCGCCCCGCTGATCCCACCCGCCCCCAGCCCTGAGTTGAGCCGCGAGCAATTTTGTGAGCTCTTGCGTGGCCAGCTCAGCTTGGCCCTAAGGGAAAACAACTTGGAACAAGCCAAATCTCTCCTGCTGCCCGTACAAGCGGTGGACATTGCCGAGGTAATCGGGGAGTTGCCGGAGGCGCAGCAGGCTCTGGCCTTTCGCTTGCTGCCCAAGGATCTGGCCATCCGCGTTTACGAACACCTGGACATAGATCTGCAACAGGCGCTGCTGCGCGAGTTCAGGAGCCACGAGATCCAGGACATCTTGGACAAGATGTCGCCGGACGACCGGGCCCGCCTCTTCGACGAGCTGCCGGCCAAGGTGGTTGCCGAACTGCTGCCCCAGCTCAGCCCCCAGGAACGGGAAGCCACGGCCCTGCTGCTGGGCTATGCCCCCAACACCGCGGGGCGGATCATGACCCCGGAGTACATTTCCCTGCGAGAGAACCTGACGGCAGCCGAGGCACTGGAGCGGGTGCGCCTCTTGGCCCGCGAAACCGAGACCATCTACTACCTCTACGTCACCGACCAGGAGCGACACCTGACGGGAACCCTATCCTTGCGGGAGTTGGTGATGGCCGATCCGGCCCAGCGGCTGGAGGAGGTGATGAGCCGGGAGGTGGTGTTCGTCAGCACCCACACCGACCAGGAAGAGGTGGCGCAGGTCATCCAGCGGTACGACCTGTTGGCGGTGCCGGTGGTGGATGCCGAGCGGCGACTGGTGGGGATCGTTACGGTAGATGATGTACTGGACATCGTGGAGCAAGAGGCCACCGAAGACATCTACTCCTTGGGGGGGTTGCAGTCTGGAGAAGATGACTATTTCGACCTCAGTTTTTGGCAGGCAGCCCGCAAGCGGGTGGTGTGGCTGCTGATTTTGCTGCTTACCAACACCTTTACCAGCACGATTATTGCCGGCCAGGAAGAAGTCTTAAGCCAGGTGATCGCCCTGGCGGCTTTTATCCCACTGTTGGTGGATAGCGGCGGCAACGTCGGCTCCCAGTCTTCGACGGTGGTGATTCGCGGCCTGAGCACGGCAGCGGTGCGCCTCAAGGACGGGTTGGGGGTACTGGCCCGGGAAGCAGTGGTGGGAGCCATGCTGGGGATCATGCTCAGCTTGATCACCATCGGCTGGGCCTATGCCCTGCACCGGGATCTCCTGGTGGCGGTCATCGTTGGGCTAAGCCTATTTGGGATTTCTGTTCTCTCTTCGGTGTCAGGGGCGGGGCTGCCCTTTCTGTTTCGCTCCTTTGGTCTGGATCCGGCCTTGATGGCCGCCCCCTTCATCACCACGATTGTGGACGTGCTGGGGGTGTTGATCTACTTCTACGTTGCCCGTTTAATCCTGGGAATCTAGCCCTAGCCGCCAACCCCTCCAAGCCCTTGCCGAAATTGGGCTAGGTTGGATCTGGTCTTGTTGCGGATCCCTGTCGGTGTCTGCCCATTCTGTGGATGTCCAGGCGGCTCTGCCGGAGATCGTGGCTCGCTTGCAAGCAGCCCTGGGATCCCTGGGGCTGGGACATCTGCAGGTGCAGGCGCGTCTTTCCGGCCACCGTCTGTTGCTGCGCCTGGAGGGGGATCCCCTCCCGGATCCGGAGCGGCTGCTGCAGGGCCTCTTGCCAACCCTGGAACAACTGGCGCTGACCCACCGACACCGCCAGGTGGAGCTGTTCGGCTTTCCCCCCAACGAAGGGATCCCGGAGTGGCACCGCGAGTGGCGCTACCAGCCGCCGCCTAACCCCAATAGCCCTCTGTATCGTGCCCAACGCGGGGATGGAGAAGCCATCCAGTATGTGCTCAACTACCTGCTGCGCCCAGAAGGGATCCAGACCCGTGTTCATCTGCACCCCAAGCTGGGCCTCTTACAGGTGAACTTACAGGCTGCGGAAGTTCCGGATCCGGCTTGGGCCAAGGATTTTGTGCGGCGGGTCTTGACCCGCCTGGAATGGGCCTTTGTGCAGCGGCTGCGGCTTTCCGGGCAAAAGCTGGGC
Source organism: Synechococcus sp. H60.2 (assembly GCF_047462315.1). Lineage (NCBI taxonomy): Bacteria > Bacillati > Cyanobacteriota > Cyanophyceae > Synechococcales > Synechococcaceae > Synechococcus > Synechococcus sp. H60.2. The sequence continues at coordinate 56,527 of NZ_JANSIZ010000006.1, forward strand.
GCTTTCTTTCCAGCCTGGAGCCAAGAGTTCGATCTCAAACAGCCTGCCTTTTGGCAGGCCCCCCCGGCCAGACTTTCTCCCTTTCCTTCTCCAGCGCCTGACACTGGCGAGCCCTCCCCACCTTCCCCTACCCCTCTAGACTAAAGGGCAGGGCTCAGAGGGGTTGGCCATGCGGGTTGTTTTCTTTGGCACGCCGGAGTTTGCTCTGCCCTCGCTGCAGCTCCTGTTGCAGCGGCAGTCTCTCTTTGAAGTAGTGGGCTTGGTCTGCCAGCCGGATCGGCCGCAGGGACGAGGGCAGAAGGTACTCCCGCCGCCCACTAAGGTTCTTGCCCAAGCCCATGGGATCCCGGTGTGGCAGCCTGTCCGTCTGCGGCGGGATGCGGAGGTGCTGGCGGCGCTAGAGGCGCTGGCTGCCGATGTGTTTGTGGTGGTGGCCTATGGCCAAATCCTGCCGCCGGCGGTGCTGCAAATGCCCAGGTTGGGCTGCGTCAATGTCCACGCCTCCCTTCTGCCGGCCTACCGCGGCGCTGCCCCCATCCAGTGGGCCATTGCCAACGGCGAGACCGAGACCGGCGTCACCACCATGCTCATGGACGAGGGCCTGGATACGGGAGCCATCTTGCTGCAGGCCAAGCTGCCCATTGGGCCAGAGCAGACCGGGCTGGAACTGGCCTCCCAACTGGCCCAACTGGGGGCCGAGCTACTGGTGGAAACCCTGGTGAAACTAGAAAAAGGAGAGATCACCCCCATTCCCCAGGATGACTCGCGGGCCACCTATGCCCCCCTCCTTAAAAAGCAGGACTTCCAGCTCGATTGGCGGCGCCCAGCCCAGGCCTTGCACAACCAAATCCGCGCCTTTTCTCCCGACTGCTTTACCGGCTTGCAGGGGCAGCGGATCAAGATTGTTCGCTCGGCTGCTCCCCAGTTGCATCCACCCCCTGACCCTCTTCCCCAGGGTAGCCCCGGAGAAGTGGTGGGGTTGGCCAAAGGAGAAGGGGTGTATGTGGCTACCGGCGAGGGATCCCTTCTCATCCGGCGGGCCCAACTGCCCGGCAGGAAAGAACAGTCGGCCTGGGACTTGGTCAACGGCGGCCAACTCAGGGTGGGCATGCGCTTTGAGGCGCTACCGGATCCCTAGCCCCCCTCTCCCCCAGGGAGACGGGCCGGGGCCGGTCAATTATACTCATCTGCGAGCCCACCACACAACGCATGATATCGTAATACGGAGTGTGGTATAAAAAAAGAATAGGGAGGGGGGGGGGGGGGGGGGG
>NZ_JANSIZ010000007.1:0-56410 GCF_047462315.1 Synechococcus sp. H60.2
TTCTACAACGTTGCTACTAATCAGCAACCGGGGCTGGGAACCCGCCTCGTGAGTCTTGGATGCTTCAGCTCTACTTCGGAGACCCGGTACACGGGATGGACTCCGTCCCGCTGCCGCGAACGATGAAGCAACTGGGGCAGAGGAAGAGACAAAAATCTCACCGTAAAGCGGATGGGGAAACCCCACCCGCCTGCGCGGTGGGGTAGTTCATAGACCTCTTCCTGGCTTTGGACAAAAAGCTGGAGGGCATCGACCGCAAGTTGGAAATCCAGGTGACGGAGATCAAAAGCGAAATCCGGCTGGTCAAAACCGATCTGGAAGCCAAGATTGACCTCACTCGCAACGAGCTGGAAGCCAAGATCGATCTCAGCCATAGCAGCCTGGAAGTGAAAATCGCGGAGCTAAGCAGCAAAATGGATGGCTACAGCAAGCGGCTTGACCAACAGGAGTTCATCAGCCGCGGCGCGATCGTGGCCCTAGTGGTTGGGGTGGCCTCAGGGTTTATCAAGTATCTTTTCTTCAGCAATTGATTGGAGTTTGACCTGAGTTCCCTTGGGTTCCTCCCCAAAACCTGTAAGCGGCGGCGGGTCAGCACTCCTGGAATTGCTCGAGGGCACGGCACAGCTCCGGGACAACTTCTGCTGGCCAGAAACCTTCGCCGCGCCGGCCCTGGTGCAACTGGAGGTAGAGGCCCCAAGCGGTGGCGCTGCCGCTAGCAATCAACGTGAGGGCAGGAAAGGTCTGCTCCAGTGTAATGCTCTCCTCAGCCATCAATTGGGAGGCGACAGCTTCCATATCCTGCTGCAGACGATACACCCCCTGCACAAACGCTTGCCATTCTTCTAGGGTTAGCTCCAGCGCCCACGTTTCTCCCCCCACCAGGGCCACAAACGGGGAGCGCGCCGGATCCCAGCCCAGTCGCCAGCCGGATCCCTTGCGCAGAGGAGGAGGGGCATAGGAGAAAAAAGCATCCATACTAGGGTAGGCCAAAGAGATGCGGGTAGAATCAACGGGGTGCATGATCAGCATAAAGCGCCTATGCCCAGTTACCAGCCTCCCTTCCCCCAGCGCCGGCTCCCCTTGCCGGGTACGCTCATTTCTGGGTTGGGGGCGCTGCTTGCGGCTTTGGCGCTCCATGCTGCCGGAGGGGATCCTGGGGAGACTTGGGCGACGGTGGTTACCCCGCAAAACCCAGTTTTACATGTGGGCATCCTGCAGCACTTTGGCCGTTCCAACAAAGATCAAGTGGAGTTGGCAGCGCCAAGGGGGTCGCTGCTGACGCTGGAATTTGCCCAGGCCGACGGCAGCACCCAGAGGCAGCGCACTCCGCGAGTAACTGTTGGAATCGTCAACCGCGCCCTAGCCAGCCCGGAAACCGTGTACCGCCTTATCCTCAGCAGCCACAAAAGCTTCGAGAGCGCCGAGGCCAGTGCCAACTCTTGGGAATCTCTGGGCGTCCGCACTGAGATCGCCCAGCCCCAGGAATGGCAGGTGTGGGCCAGCCGCGCCTACACTCCCCAACAATTGATCCAGATTCAACAATATGCGCAAGCAAAAGAGATCCCCCAGGTGCGGCTGGAGGTGCAGGAGCGACGCGAACGGGCGGAGCTGAGCTGGGTGCATGAGCATTTTCGCTACCATCGCACTCGCCTGAGGGTGACCTCCGATGCCGGCTATCTGCGGGTGAACGACCGCTACTACGCCGGATCGATTACCCTTCAGCCCAATGCCTACGGCAGCTATACGGTGGTCAACGCTGTGCCCTTGGAAACCTATTTGCGGGGGGTGGTGCCCCATGAGGTGGGGCCAGGGGCTCCCTTTGCCGCCATGGCGGCCCAGGCCATCTTGGCGCGCACCTATGCTCTCAAGAACCTGCACCGCTTTCGGATCGACGATTACCAGCTCTGTGCCAACACCCACTGCCAGGTTTACAAGGGGCTGAGCGGCACCCACCCACGGGCTGATGAGGCGATTCGCCAGACCAGCGGCCTGGTGCTCACCTACAACGGCGAGCTGGTGGATGCCGTTTATTCTTCCACCAACGGCGGCATCTCGGCAGGTTTTGAAGAAGTTTGGGACGGGGAGCCGCGCCCCTACCTGCGCCCTCGCGCTGACATTGCCCACCAACCCGATCAGCTCTTTGATTTGCGGCAGGAGGGCGACTTGCAAGCCTTTCTGGCCCGACGGGAAGGTTTCAACGAAGCGGGGGTATCGCGCCTCTTCCGCTGGGAGTTCTCTCAATCGCTGGAGGAGCTAAACGCCCAACTGCGGGCCGCTCAAGAGTACCTCGGGATCCCTCTTCCCGAGTGGACAACCATCCAGGGGCTGCACGTCCTGGAGCGCTCGGTCAGTGGTCGGGTGCAGGCGCTGCAAGTGGGCTTGCAGACGCCCCGAGGGCCCTACTCAATGGTTTTGCGCAAGGATCAAGTGCGCCTGGCTTTTCCCCGCTTGTACAGTACCCTGTTTCGCGTGGAACCCCTGAAACAGGGCGAGCGGCTGACAGGCTACCGCTTTATCGGCGGTGGCTTTGGTCACGGGGTGGGGCTGAGCCAGTACGGCGCCTACACCCTGGCGCGGCAGGGGTTTAACGCGGCGCAAATCCTCGCCTTTTACTACCCCGGTACCACCCTGGCTGAGCTGGGATCCCTCTCCCTGCAGTTGCCTGAGGCTTCGCTGGCCTTTGACAATAGCCAGGTGCAGTCCTTGTCCGGCTACCAGAGATAAGGGACACGATGGGAGGAGAGCAACAGGAACAAAGTGCCAGCCATCCCCCTCTTCGGGAGCCCTCTCGGCAGGGATTGGAGGCCGAGGCAGCCCAAGCGGGCGTAGAGGGGGAGCACAGTGGTATCAAAAGCGGGGAGCTGTCGGCCATCCCGATGGCGCCGCCGGGGTTTAAGTCGGGGTTTGTGGCGCTAATCGGGCGGCCCAATGTGGGCAAGTCCACCTTGATGAACGCTCTGGTGGGCCAGAAGATCGCCATCACCTCCCCCGTGGCCCAGACCACCCGCAACCGTCTGCGCGGGATCCTCTCTTTGCCGCAAGCCCAGATCATCTGGGTGGATACCCCTGGCATCCACAAGCCCCACCACCGCCTGGGGGAGATCTTGGTACACAACGCCCAGGCTGCCATTGGGAGCGTGGATGTCGTCCTCTTTGTGGTGGACGGCTCAGTGCCAGCAGGTCGCGGCGACGCCTTTATTGCTGAGCGGATCCCTGCTGCTACCCCCTGCATCCTTGTCTGCAACAAAGCCGATCTTGTGCCCAAAGAGGCGGCCACGCGCCAGGCTCACCAGGAGAGCTACCAAGCCCTGCGGCCCAACGCCCCTGTCGTCTGGGTGTCGGCGTTGGATCCCAGCAGTTTGGCGCCCCTCATCCAGGCCACCGTTGACCTGCTGCCTAGCGGCCCCTACTACTACCCGCCGGACTTGGTGACGGATCAGCCAGAGCGGTTCATTATGGCGGAGCTGATCCGCGAACAGGTGCTGCTGCATACCCGCGAGGAGGTGCCCCACTCGGTGGCCGTAACCATCGACCAGGTGGAAGAAACCCCCACCGTTACCCGTATCCTAGCCACCCTCTACGTGGAGCGGGACTCGCAAAAAGGGATCCTCATCGGCAAGGGGGGAGAGAGGCTCAAGCAGATCGGCCAGGCCGCCCGCCTCCAGATTCAAAAGCTGATTGCCGGCAAGGTATACCTGGAGCTGTTTGTCAAAGTGCGGCCCCACTGGCGGCGCTCCGAGCACCTGCTGCGCGACTTCGGCTACCGCATCGAGACGTAGGGGTCTTGGGTTGAGCGGAGCGGTGATTGCGGCTAATTATGGAGATGCAACGCTGCACGTGAAGGATAACGGCCATGCTGCGACTGTACGGGATCCCCACCTCCGGCAATTGCTACAAGGTGGAGCTGCTCCTCAGGCAGTTGGGGATCCCCTACGAGACGGTTGAAGTCAATTCTAGGGTCGGAGAAAATCGCCGCCCCGAGTACCTGGCCAAGAACCCTCTGGGCCAGATCCCGGCTTTGGAGCTGGAAGACGGCACGGTCTTGGCCGAGTCGGCGGCAATCTTGGTTTACTTAGCAGAAGACACCCCCCTCTACGGCCAAACGCGGCTGGAACGAGCCGAGATCTTGAAATGGCTGCTTTTTGAACAGACCCGCATTGCCCGCTACATTGCCACCACCCGCTTCCTGGTGCGGGCTGGACAAGCCGAGGCCCACGCCGAGCTGATTGCCCAGAACCTCAAATCCGGCACAGAGGCCTTGGAGATCATGGAGGGCCATTTGCAGGGGAAAGCGTTCTTCGTGGGCAACCGCTACACGATTGCAGATCTGGCCCTTTTTACCTACACCCACGTGGCGGAGCAGGGCGGCTTCGACCTCAAACCCTTCCCCAACATCCGCGCCTGGTGTGAGCGGGTGAAAACCACCGACCGCTTCTTCCCCCTCCCTGGTGCCTAGAACTTGCTGGCGGCGGCTCCTTCCCTCCCCCTGCAGCCGACCGAGTTGGATTTTGCTTCCAAGCCTATCGGAGGATTCCTCACCCCCAGCCTCTCTGCCCAAGGGAGGGGAAAACTGGAAATCGCTGCAACGAAGGGCTCCAGCGGCATTTGGGATCGCCTAGGCTGCCCCGCTGGCCACCCCATTGGAAGCTGCCGGAAGCTTGGCGGGCCTTAGCGCCCCTTGAGCTCTCGCTGGATCTCTCGCTGGGTTTGCCGCTCTTTAATGGCCTGCCGCTTGTCGTGGAGCTTCTTGCCGCGGGCCACGCCCAGATGCGCTTTGATCCAGCCGCGGTTAAGCACCAGCCTCAGGGGAACCACAGTCAGGCCCTTTTGCTCCACCAAGCCCCGCAGACGGTCGATCTCGCGGCGGTGCAACAGCAGCTTGCGGCGGCGGGTGGGATCGTGGTTGAACACCTTGCTGGCGGTGCCATGGGGGGAGATGTGCAGGTTGTGCAGCCAGGCCTCGCCATCGCGAAAGAGGGCAAAGGCGTCTTGGAGATTGGCTTTGCCGGCTCGGATTGACTTGACCTCTGTGCCGGTTAGCTGGAGCCCGGCTTCGTAGGTCTCCAAGATCTCGTACTCGAAGCGGGCGCGACGATTCTCCACCAGGGTTTTGACGTTGGGATCCACAGCCATAGGCTTTCAGAATAGAGCTCCGTCCTCCACAGGGCCTAACGAGAGGCCAGGGATCCCTCTAATTTTTGCACTGCCCGTCCCACGAGGCGCTCGGCTTTGCCGCGCCAACGAAAGCGAATGGGGGTGCCTGTGAAGTCGAGGTTTTGCCGGAAGTGCTTTTCCAAGTAGCGGCGGTAGTTCTCTTTGAAGAGATCGGGATCGTTGACAAACAGGAGAAAGGTGGGAGGCCGCTCCGCCACTTGGGTGCCGTAGTAGATTTTGCCCTGCTTGCCTTGGCGGTTAGCGGGGGGCGATTGCCAGGCAAGGGCATCCTGGAGCACCTCGTTGACCACAGCGGTGGGGATGCGTTTGCGATGGGCGGCTACCGCCGTGTTGACCTCGGCAAAAATCTTGTGGGTGCGCTGCCCCGTGAGGGCGCTGACAAACAACAGGGGTGCCCAGTCGATAAAGTAAAGCCGCTCACGGATCTCGCGGGTGTACTCGTTGATGGTGTAGGTATCTTTGTTTTCCACCGCGTCCCACTTGTTGACGACGATAATGCAGGCGCGGCCTTCTTCTTCAATGCGGCCAGCTAACCGCTGATCCTGCTCGGTTACCCCCTCCAGGGCGTCAATGACCAGCAGCACCACATCCGAGCGCTGGATGGCTTTGAAGGCACGGTTGATGCTGAAAAACTCCACCCCATATTCCACCCGGCTTTTTCTGCGGATCCCGGCGGTGTCGATGAGACGATAGCTCTGCCCCTCCCACTCCACCAGAGTGTCAATGGCATCGCGGGTGGTGCCGGCAATGGGGCTGACAATGGCCCGCTGGGATCCCACCAGGCGGTTGAGTAGGCTGGACTTGCCTACGTTGGGCCGGCCGACAATGGCCACGGCGATGGGATCCGCTGCTGCTGCAGCTTCGTCTACCTCAGGCAAATGGGGCAGTACCGCCTCCAGTACCTCTGCCACTCCGTTGCCGTGGATGGCGGAACAGGGGATCGGCTCCCCCAGCCCCAACTCCCAAAAAGCCGCCGCCTGGGCCAGGCCCAGTTGCCCCGACTCACACTTGTTGACGGCCACCACCACCGGCAGGGGTTGTTTGCGCAGCCAATCGGCCACTTCCCGATCGGCGGGGGTCAGTCCCTCACGGCCATCTACCACAAAGATCACAGCGTGCGCCTCCGCCATCGCCGCCATGGCCTGCTGGCGGATGTGGGGCAAGAACTCGCTGTCGTCGCCAAAGACCAGGCCGCCGGTATCCACCACCTGCAGGCGGCGCCCGTTCCACTCCACCTCTTGGTAGAGGCGATCCCGCGTGATGCCCGGCTCATCGTGGACAATGGCCGAACGCACCCCCGCTAGGCGGTTGACGAGGGTGGACTTGCCCACGTTGGGGCGACCCACAACGGCCACAAGGGGTAAAGCCACTGCTCTGCCTTGCCACAAAACCGAACTTAGATTTCTATCCTAGCCTTTGGGATCCCGGATACCCAAGCTCGGCCCTGCTTCGCATTGCTTCAGGTGCGGGTCTGGCGGTAAGCTGTGCAGTTAACCCCAAGTGAGCCAGGTGTCGGCTTGCCTTTCTATTTATTTGTATGAACCGCGCTCTCGTCCCCGCCCAACGCTTGAACAAGCTGCCTGCCTACGTCTTCGCCCGCTTGGATGAGCTGAAGGCCCGCGCCCGCCAGCAGGGGCTAGATTTGATCGATCTGGGCATGGGCAACCCCGATGGGCCCACCCCCCAGCCGGTGGTGGAGGCGGCCCAGGCGGCCATCGCCGATCCCGTCCACCACGGCTACCCACCCTTCGAGGGCACGGCCAGCTTCCGCCAGGCAATTGCTGAGTGGTACTGGCGCCGCTATGGAGTGGAGCTGGATCCCAATGGGGAGGTGCTGCCTCTTTTGGGATCCAAAGAGGGCCTGACCCACCTGGCCTTGGCCTATGTGGATCCGGGGGATCTGGTGCTGGTGCCCAGCCCCGCCTACCCGGCCCATTTTCGCGGGCCCATGATTGCCGGCGGGCAGATCTACCCGCTGCTGCTACGCCCCGAGAAGGAGTGGCTCATTGACCTGCAGGAGATCCCGCCGGAGGTGGCCAAGCAGGCGCGGGTGCTCTACTTCAACTACCCCAACAACCCAACGGCGGCGGTGGCGCCCCGCTCTTTTTTTGAAGAAGTGGTGGCCTTTGCCCACCGCTATGAGCTCATTCTGGTGCACGACCTGTGCTACGCGGAGCTGGCCTTTGACGGCTATCGACCCACCAGCCTGCTGCAGATCCCCGGCGCCAAGGACTTGGCCGTGGAGTTCCACACCCTCTCCAAAACCTACAACATGGCTGGCTGGCGGGTGGGCTTTGTGGTGGGCAACCGCCAGATCATCCAGAGCCTGCGCACCCTGAAAACCAACCTCGACTACGGCATTTTTGGCGCACTGCAGAAGGCGGCCGAGACGGCTTTGGCCCTGCCAGAGAGCTACCTACAGCAGGTGCAGGAGCGCTACCGCCGCCGGCGCGACTATCTCATTAGCCGCCTGGCGGAGCTGGGCTGGCAGATTGAGCCGCCGCGGGCAACAATGTACCTCTGGATCCCGACCCCCCGCGCTGCCGACGGCACTCCCGAGGGATCGACGGAGTTTGCCCTGCGGGTGCTGGAATCTACGGGCGTGGTCGTAACCCCCGGCAACGCCTTTGGGGAAGGGGGGGAAGGCTATGTGCGAATTAGCCTGATTGCCGATTGCGAGCGCTTGGGCCAGGCCATCGACCGCTGGGCGGAAGCCGGGATCCGCTACCTCACCTCCAGCTAGGGAGAGGGGAGTTGGTACTGCTCTACAATGCGCCGGGCAAAGGGAGGGACATGCTGCTCCAGCTTGTGGGGGTAGTGGCGGCGCAGGTAGAGATAGTTGCGGACAAAGTGGGAATCAATGGAAAAGCGGGCATATTCCAGGCCACGGGGCCCAAAGCGCTGGATTGCTGCCCCCAGGATCCGAGCCAGCCACATGGGCAAGCTCAGAGCCTGCTCGTAGGCTTGGATCCCCTGCTGCACTGCTGCTCGCCGGGATCCCTGCGAGATCACCGGTTGGGTTTCCAGCTCTTCCCAAACCAGATCCAAGAGCTCCCGCCCGCGCCAGTTGCGCACCAGCAGCCACTGCCAGCCAAAGGGGGATCCCATGTAGCCCACCACCAGATCTGCCAGGCCGTTGACGTAGTCGAAACAGGTAAGGCAAGAGGGGGCAAACACGTCCTTGAGTTCTTTGGTCTTGAGGCCAAAAAAAGGCACCTTTTCCACCGAGCCGTCTTCGTGTTTGAAGTGGATGTGGAAGTCCTGCATGAATTCGTAGTGCACCACCGTTTGCGGGGAGCGGCTGGTGGTTTCCAAAAACTTCTGCAGGCCGGCGCGGCTGACATTGTCCACACAGGGCGTGCCCAGCACGTAAAGCCTCTCTAGGCCCAGCTTTTTCTCCACCGCCCGCAAAGCCTGGATCTGACAGCCCACCCCGATAACCAAGAGGCGCTTGAGGCCACTTTGCTCCACCTGCTCCAGCACGGAGAGATTGGGGGATAGGGTTGGCTTGTTAACCCGCGCCGCCAAAACCGCCTCCGGAGTACGCGCCAAGACAGGCCGCGGCTGAAAGCGATCCTGGGGATCCGCCTGCACGCACACCACCCCTTCTACTAGGCCGCTGCTGAGGGCCTTCATGCCGATGCTGCTGACAATGCCCGTCCACTGGGCACCCGGGATTGGATCCCGCCTGCGGGCCGTGTACATTGCCTCGTAGACGCCAAAGTAGTCGCTGTCGCTAACGGCAGTCGACTCGGAGCGCAGCGACTCTCGGGATTGCCCGTGGGTTTGCTCTTCCAGGTGGGTAAACTGCTGGTTTAAGAAGGCACAGGCTTCTTTGACGTAGGCGACATAGCGGGTATCGCAGAGGCCGCACTGGCTGCACAGCTCTTTGGCCGGATAGTGGCCGGAGCGGATGGGTCGGGCCGGACGCGGGGAACGGGATCCCATGGGTTCTAGACCGTAGTGGACAGAGGCACCCTGACCGGTTACCTCACTTTCTTCAGTTTGCTGCCAAAACGACAGACAAGGGCAGAAAAGTTGAGGGATCCCCCCTCCTACTGGCCACCTTCACCGCCGCCCAGTGAGGCCCACAGCTTGCCCACCCCACTGGACAGCAGAAGTTCTCTCGGCGGCCCCTCAGCCCCTGCCCAAACCACTTTCGAGGGCCCAGCGGGCCAGCTCGGTGCGGTTGTGCAAGCCAGTTTTGGCCAGCATGTTGCTGACATGGCTTTCGACGGTGCGCTGGCTCACCCCCATCACCTCGGCAATCTCGCGGTTGGACATCCCTCTAGCCACATGCTGGAGCACCTTGGTTTCCGTGGGGGTCAGCTCAATTTCCCGATCCAGCTTGATGACCGGCTGAATGCCGACACTTCGCATTTGCAACAGGCGCTCCGTGTGCTTGAGAACCGACTCCACCTGGGCCACCAGCTCTTCCGCTTCAAAGGGCTTGACCAGGTAAACATCTGCCCCCGTGTTGAGCCCGCGCACCCGATCGGCTGTTTGCCCGCGCGCCGACAAAAAAATCACCGGGATCCAGTCCGTCGCGCTGTTGGAGCGAATGGTCTGGACAAACGTGTAGCCATCCATCTCCGGCATCATCACATCGCAGATGATCAAATCCGGAGTGAAATGGCGCATCGCCTCTAACCCTTCTTGACCGTTGCTCGCCGCCACCACCTCGTAACCGCGAAACTCCAGGTAGTCCTTTACCAGCAGGATCAGGTTGGGATCGTCATCGACAAGCAACAGTCGCTTTGGGTTGTCCACGGCTGACCTTTTGAGCGCTAGAAGAGGGAAAAAGCACAGCTCTCCTTCCCTAACTTTGTCTAGGGAAAACAAACCACAATGGGTGCCCTCTTATGGCACACCCCTAGCTTAACTAAGTAGCAGCCTGGGGTAACTGTATCCTACCCTCAGAGCCCAGAATACCATATGGAAGTGGAAACTGCATGCTTGAGAAATGCTGGCAACAGTATCTCTACGCAATTTAGGGATCCCAGTTGGTAACTTGATCCTAGAAACTTGTCAGAACTTGCCCCTCCCTTGGAATCGTGGTGTGGAATACGTAACCATACTCTACCGGAAGGCCTGTATCCCGTAGGTGTCTTATGTATACATAGTACCGTATACCCATATTCTCCTTAGGTATTTATCTGCAAAGATTGCCAGTTCTCGTGTCTGCGTGTCTTCTGGCCGGGGTTTCCGCGTGGGCAGGCGGGCAGAGCTGGTGGAAAATGGAGGAAAGCCTGCACTTCAACAACAGCCGACATGGGGAGAAAGGGTGGAAAAGGGCACACTGGTGGAGTTTCGCCACAATAACGACCGTGTGTTGGCCGTAGTTCAGGGCACCGAGGGCAAAAAGAACCTACTGCTGGGCGTAGCGTCGGGGCAGGTGCACAGCGTTCACCCTCGCCAAATTACCTTTGCCTTGAACGGCAATTCCAACTTTACGGTGGCGGATATCCCGGGCTTTTGGCAGGCGGTGCAGGCGAAGTTGGATCCCGAAAGTTTGGCTTTGGCCTGGGAATTGGTTCAGGAGGAGCGCCGGCCCCTGAGCCTGTCGGAGATGGCCCAGTTGTTGTTTTCCGACGATTCCCCGGTCTCTACTTATGCTGCTTACCGCCTTTTGAGTGAGGATTTCATCTACTTTAAGGCAAAGGGGGAAGGCTACGAGCCGCGTACCCCGGCGCAGGTGAAGGAAATCCGCCATCAAATTGCCGTCACCCAGCAGCGGCAGCAGGAACAGGCCGAGTTTGAGGCCCGCCTAAGGGCAGCGGTGGCCCAGCCTGGGCAAAAGTACACTTGGACCCCAGCGGAGCGAGCCCGTCTGGAGCTGCTGGAGCGCCTAGCTTTGCAGGGAGCGGCGGCCAGCATTCGCAGCCACGAGGATCTCTCCCACAACCTTACCCCCTCGGATCGGGAGCGGGCCTCGCAACTGCTGCAACTGATGGGATTTCCCGACACTCCCCAAGGAGCCTTTGACGCCCTGGTAGCCCTGGGCCTGTGGAGCCGCCACGAGAACCTGGCTCTGCGCCTCACCGGGATCCCCACCCAGTTTCCCAAGGAGGTGGAGCGCTACACCCAAACTTTGCTGGGCGGCCCTCCTCCCTTCCTGGATCCCCATCTGCGCCGCGATCTCACCCATCTCCACACCTACACCATCGACGACGCCAGCACCCGCGATATCGACGATGCCCTCAGCGTCGAGTTTTGGTCGGATGAGGAGATCAAGCTCTGGATCCACATTGCCGATCCCAGTTGCTGGGTACAGTGGGGGGATCCTTTGGATCTGGAGGCCCGCCGGCGGGGCACCAGCGTCTATCTGCCCGAGCGGGTGATCCCGATGTTTCCACCGGAGCTGTCCACCGGCCTGATGAGCTTGGTGCAGGGGGAGGTGCGGCCTGCCCTCAGCTTCGGCATCCGGCTGGGATGCGACGGTGCCGTGCGGGACTACGAGATCTGCCTTAGCCAAATCCAGGTCAACTACCGCCTCACCTATGACGATGCCGACGAGATGCTGGAGTTGGGGGCAGAGGCACAACTGACGGCCATTGCCCGGGCCGCTCGCTGGCGCTACGCCTGGCGCCTGGCTCAAGGGGCCATCCAGATCGGCCTGCCGGAGCAAGATATCAAGGTCATGGACGAGATCCCCCACCTGCGTGTTATTGAGGATACGCCGGCGCGGCAGATGGTGGCGGAGATGATGGTGCTGGCCGGTGAGGTGGCTGCTCGCTTTGCTTGCCAAAACAGGATCCCGGTGCCCTATCGCCTGCAGCCGGCCCCTGAGCTCCCCCCGCCGGAGGTTTTGGATCTGTATCCCCAGGGGCCGGTGAGATCCTTTGCCATCATGCGCTGTCTATCGCGGGCAGAGGTGGCCACCCAACCGGGGCGACATACGGGGTTGGGTCTCGATGCCTACTGTCAGGTAACTTCCCCCATTCGCCGCTACCTGGATCTGGTGGCCCACTACCAGATCAAGGCCTTTTTGCGGGGGGATCCCTTGCCCTTGACCGAAGCCGAGGTGCAGCAGTTGTTGCTGGCCATCGAGCCAGGCACGGCAGAAGCGGTTCAAGTGGAGCGCAAATCCAAGCGCTACTGGAGCATCGAGTACCTGCGCCAGCGGCCGGGGCAGATTTGGCGGGCCTTGGTCTTGGGCTATCTGCGGGAGCAGGAAAACCTCGTCATGGCTCTGCTGGAGGAGATTGCCTTTCGGGTGCCGGTGCGCCTAGAACGCCAGGTTCCTCTGGCGGCTTGGATTGAACTGGAAGTCGTGCAGGCGGATCCCCGCGCGGATGTGATCGAGCTGCGCGAGGTGGGACGGGATGCCCCTTAACCTGACGCTTACCCAATCTCCCCAGGCAATTGATACAACGGAAGGGGAAGGTCTCATAATGTCCGGACTGCGAATTTCTCTGAGGGGATCCCATGACCGCACAAAGCTCTGGCCCGCCTCCGATTGTTTACATTCTTTTGCTGGCGATACTGGGGGGAGGCGGCTGGTATGCCTATCGCTCCGGCCTATTTGACTCTTTCCTGAATCGAGGGAACGTGCCTTCTGTCCCCAGCCAGATTCCGGCTGCCCAGCCACAGGCACCGACGGCACCCAACCTTCCCCAGGCGCAAGCTCCCAATCTGCCTGCCGGCCCGGTTAAGCTGGACACTTCCCTGCCCAACCCGGCGGTGCTGCAGATGGATGGCAGCGTCACCATGGTTCGCCTTGTCTTGGCCTTGAAGTCAGGCTACAGCCAGCGCAACCCCGGCATTCCCCTCACCTACGGGATCCCCGATGGCAAACCCAACGGCTCCAATGCCGGCCTCAAGGCCCTGATGGAAGGGCGCATCCAGATGGCCGCCAGCTCCCGCCCCCTCAATGCCAGCGAAGTGCAGGCCGGTTTGCAGGCGATCCCGGTGGCCAAAGATGCCCTGGCGGTGGCGGTGGGGGTGAACAACCCCTACAAAGGCGGCCTGACGCTGCAGCAATTGGCCGATATCTTCCAGGGTCGGATCACCAACTGGAGTCAGGTGGGCGGCCCGGATCGCCCAATTCGCGTTCTCAACCGCGCCCCCCAGAGCGGCACCTACACTGTCTTCCAAGAGCTGGTGTTACTGGGGCTGCCCTTTGCCCCCGACAACCCGCCCTACTTCACCACCGCCACTGAAGATGTCACCACTCCCCTTCTGCGGGCTTTGGGAGAAGACGGCATCACCTACAGCACTGTGGATCAGGTGCAGAACCAGCAAACGGTGAGGATGGTGCCCATTGATGGCCAAATGCCCACTCGCGAGGCCATTCAAAGTGGCCGCTATCCTTTGGCCCGCAACGTATTTTTGGTGGTGCCGCCAAAAACCAGCCCCGTGGTGGCTGACTTCATCAACTACGCCCTCTCCGACCAAGGCCAACAAATTATTGGCCGCACCGAGTTCATCCCGCTGCGCTAGCTAGCCTAGCGATTGGCTCGGTAAAGCAGTCCCAGTCCCACTGCGGAGCAGATGAAGTTGGGCAACCAAGCTGCCACCTCCGGCCCCAGCGTCCCGATCTGCCCCAGCGCCTGGCTGACAAACAGCAGCACGTAGTAGGCGAAGATAATCAGCACGCTGAGGCCCAGGCCCAGAGAAGAACTGGTGCGCTGGGGGCGCAGGCCCAGAGGCGCCCCGATCAAGGTGAAGGCCAGACAGGCAAAGGGAATGGCGTACTTTTGGCTGAGGTTGACCTGGAGGCGGCGTACCCGCTGCAGATCCCCTGAGCTGGCGATGACCTCAATGTAGCGGCGCAGCTCTTGAATGTTCATCTCCTCGGGGCTGCGAACCTCCTGGGCCAAATCCAGCGGCGCCCGCGACAGACGCAGCTCCTGCCGAGCAAAGGTGGCGATGTTGCTGTAGGTGCCGTCGGGCGAAACGAGGTAGGTGGTGCCCTCTTCAAACACCCAGAGGTTCTCCTGGGGATCCCAGCGCCCCCGTTGCGCCAGGAGAATTTGGCTGAGAGCCTCGTTGGAAAAATCGAGGACAATTACGCCGCGCATCTGCTGGCCATCGAAGCTGCGGGCATAGAACTGACGGGTTAGCCCTTGCCGGCGGGAAAAACTGCCGTCCGGCTCGGGCGTAAGGATCTCGCCAAACTCTTGGTAAAGGATGTTCTCGCGGCGAAAGTCCGGATCCCGGTTCAAAGCACGGTTTAAAGTCAGGGCCGCCTGGCGGTTGCTCACCGGCACCACCAGCTCGTTGAAGAGAAACGTTAACGTCGTCACCAAGAGGCTGAGGAGGAGAGCAGGCACCACCAGACGGTAGAGACTCACGCCGCAGGCCCGCAGGGCAGTGATCTCGTTATCAGCAGACAGGCGCCCATAGGCCAGCAGTGTTGCCAGCAACATGGACATGGGGAACGTCAGGACGATGATCCCCGGTGCCCGCAACACAAACACTTGCAACGCTGCCGAAAGGGACAGCCCCGCCTCTACCACCAGGCGCACCAGCTCAAACAGGGATCCCACTGCCATCACCAGGGTGGTAAACGTCCCCACCCCAAACAGAAAAGGCAGCAGCATCTCCGAGACGACGTAGCGATCCATCAGGCCTACCGCACAGACGAGGGAGAGCCTGGGGCAGGACTGCTCAACCGAATAAGGAGTGGGGGGAGAAGAGAGTTTCACGCAGCCTAAGGAAGTAGTAGCTAGGACAGCCAGCCCTTCGGGAGAGCCGAAGGCTGTTAACGACTCTAGACTGGAACGTTGGGGAACGAAAGGTTGATTGCCCCCCTAGATCGACCTATGATTGTGCAAAAGTGTGCTCAGAATTAGCCTTGGGCCTGGCCGGTTATTTCTGCAAAATCTCCGAGCATGGCTCCTGCTCTCCCCAATCTCAAAGGCTTGCTGGAAAGACTCCTGGAGCTGCGCCGGCAAGTGGTCGAGGGATCCCAGACCTACCTGGCCGCTTGGGGCTGTTCTGCAGATCCTCCTGCAGCCCTCTGCAACCTGGCGCGCTACCTGGCGCTGCGCCAACACGATCTGCGCAACCTGCAATTGGAGCTGGCTGCTGTGGGGCTGTCCTCGCTGGGACGGTGTGAATCGCGGGTTTTGGAGAGCCTGGATGCGGTGATTGCCATTTTGGCAGCCACGCAGGGCCTAAGCCACAAGGGGCCCAGCTATGAGGAGTTTTACGCTGGAGACATGGCGCTGGAGCAGCACACTGCGGTTCTCTTTGGCCCTCCCTCCGCCCACCGCCGCGCCCGCATCATGGTAACCCTGCCCGGCGAAGCTGCCGAGCAGCCAGAGCTGCTGCTGCAACTGTTGCAGCGGGGCATGGATGTAGCGCGAATCAACTGCGCCCACGACGATCCCTCGGGGTGGGAGAAAATGGTGGCCCACTTGCGCTGGGCCGAAGCCCAGACCCAACGGCGCTGCAAGATTTTGTTCGACCTGGCCGGCCCCAAGATCCGCACTGGCCCGGTGGCCATGCCCCCCGGCAAAGCCAAGGTGTACTGCGGGGATCGCATCCTGCTCACGGCAGCCATGCCGCCGGTCAACTCTGACATCTCCTGCCAGGTGGCTTGCACTCTGCCGGAGGTTTTGGCAAACCTGCAGGTGGGAGCAACTGTTTGGATCGACGACGGCAAGATTGGCGCCCGCGTCGTGGGGATCGAGCCAGCAGGCGTGGTACTGGAGGTGGACAGAGTTGCTCCCCAGGGCAAGAAGTTGCGAGCCGAAAAAGGCCTCAACTTTCCCGACAGCCAGCTCCCGATCCAGCCCCTGACCGAGAAAGACCGCCAAGACCTGGACTTTGTGGTGCAGTATGCCGACCTGGTGGGCTATTCCTTTGTCCAGCAGCCGGCGGATTTGCAGGTGCTGTTTGCTGAGCTGGAGCGGTGCCAGGCTCGGCCTGACTTGGGGTTAATCCTGAAAATCGAGACCCGACAAGCGGTGAAAAACCTGCCGGCTCTCATTGCGACGGCTGCTAATAGGCCGCTGGGGGTGATGATTGCCCGGGGAGATCTGGCTGTGGAGATGGGCTGGCTGCGCTTGGGCGAGATCCAGGAGGAACTGCTGTGGATCTGTGAGGCCGCCCATGTGCCCGTGGTGTGGGCTACGCAGGTGCTGGATCAGCTCACCAAAGAGGGCCTGCCCTCGCGGCCTGAGCTTTCCGATGCGGTGATGTCTGCCCGCGCCGAGTGCGTCATGCTCAATAAGGGCCCCTATCTCCTGGAGGCGGTTGCCCTTCTGGATGAGCTGCTGGCTCGGATGCAAGCCCACCAGCACAAGAAAAGCCAACGCCTACGGGCTTTGTATTCCTGGCAGTAGAGGAAGCTCGTTAGAGGCGGAACTTATCCCCCAGGTAATACTTGCGCACCAAGGGATCCGCCGCCAGCTCTGCTGCCGTGCCCTTGGCCAGGATGGCCCCATCGTTGAGAATGTAGGCCCGGTCGGTGATCTCCAGCGTCTCCCGCACGTTGTGGTCAGTAATCAAAACACCGATGCCCCGCTGCTTAAGTTTGGCCACCACCTCCTGGATATCTGCCACTGCGATGGGATCCACCCCCGCAAAGGGCTCATCCAGCAGCAGGAATTTTGGCCCGTGGATCCCGGCAGCCAGAGCGCGGGCAATTTCGGCGCGGCGCCGTTCTCCCCCCGACACCTGCAAGCCCAAACTGTGGGCCACATGGGCAATGCGGAACTCCTCCAGCAGGTGGTTGAGTCGCTGCTGCCAGAGGCGGCGAGGCACCCCCGTCTGCTCCATGATCAACAGCAGGTTGTCTTGAATGCTGAGGCGACGAAAGATGCTGGGCTCCTGGGCCAAGTAGCCGATCCCCAAGCGGGCGCGGCGATGCATCGGCAGATGGGTAATATCTTGGTCATCCAGCCAGACATGGCCACGGTTGGGCTGGATCAGGCCGGTCATGATGTAAAAGGTGGTGGTTTTCCCCGCCCCATTGGGCCCCAGCAGCCCCACAACCTCTCCCTGCTGAATGTGCAAGCTGACGTCGCTCACCACCTCACGGCGGCCATAGCGCTTACAGATGTTTTCCAGTCGAATCTGCATAGGATCGGCACAGGGTTGCTGTTCAATGCTGACTAATTTTGGAGGGCTAGTTCCACAGAGGCTTCTCTCCCAAGGCTGACCCGAACTCGACCCCTGATCTAGAGGGGGACGAGCAGAATTGACCACCTGCATGGGAATTGGGAAGATCTTCGGATATGGTTGCCGGACGCCGCAACTGCTCGCGCTGCACCCGGATGGGATCCCTGGCCTTTCCCATGCTCCGCTGTCCAGCTTGCCATTGGCTCAACCTCGACTCCGATCGTCGCTGTCGCCGCTGCCGTTGCTTCCTGCGTTGTCGCCCTCTCCCCTCCTGGGACAGCTTGCCCGTCGCCCGGCCCAGCTCGAGGAAAGGCAAGCCGAACCATCCTCTTCGGCTGGCAATCCGCTGGGATTGTGTCTTGGCTGCCTCGGCGATACTTTCGGTTTTGCTGGGACTGGGGCAACTGTCTTGGCATTGGGTGGAGCCGCTGCTGCAAGATCCTCCCCCGCCCGGCGATAGCCCACCAGCTCTAGGGCGATAAGGCCACAACGTCATCGCAGCTTGAGGGAATTTGTCAATGCGGGAGCCCAGGCAAACCTGTGGAGTGGTCGAAGCCGACGGATGCCACTATCATGTGACCAACGCAGAACAACCCCGCTCTGCCGGATTGTCTCAGTCAACCTTTCATGAGGCTTGATTACCATGAATTTCCATCTCAAAGCTGCCGCCGTTTTAGCGCTACTGACCACAGCAGCCGTGGCCTCCACTGCCGCCGCCACAACCCCCAACGCCTGCTTCTTGCGCTATCTTATCGCTTCGCGAACCTGTCCCAACTGCCGGCTGGGATCCCTCGAGCTGAGCAACCTCGATCTGGCAGAGGCTAACTTCCAGGGTGCCGACCTGATCGAGGCCAACCTGGAGCGCACCATCCTCACTGGCGCCGATCTCAGCCAGTCCTACTTGGTGGGAGCCAATCTGCGGCGCGCCCAGTTGCGTGGCGCCGACCTCAGCGGTGCCTACCTGGAGGGAGCGGACCTGCGGGGTGCCGATTTGCGGGGGGCCGATCTCTCCTCCGCCTCCCTCTACGGCGCCGACTTGCGCGGGGCCGATCTGCGCGATGCCAATCTGACTGGGGCTGACCTGAGCTTTGCCCGCACCTGGGGCACACGCCTGCAGGGCGCCGTTCGGGAATAGCGCAAAAGTCGAGATCAATTCTCGGCTGGCCCACCGCTGACCATTTCCCCTCTCCCAAGGAGGGGGAGGGCCTGGGGGTGAAGGCTCAGTGCGGATGGCGAGACTCGAACTCGCAAGGCAAAGCCACACGCCCCTCAAACGTGCGCGTATACCAATTCCGCCACATCCGCATTCTAGGCTTAACCATCATAGCGGCAGAAGGGCGGAGCTGTTAAGAGGAGGGGCCATTGCAGTACGGGCGAGTTTAGTCTTCTGTCCAAAACCGCTCGGAGAGATACTTGTCGGCCCCATCGCAGAAGATGGTAACCACCACCCCTGCCGAGAGCTGACGCGCCACCTGCAGGGCAGCCACCACATTGGCGCCGGCGGAGATGCCGACCAGCAGGCCCTCCTCCCGAGCCAGGCGTTTTACCATCTTTTGGGCCGCCTCGGTGGAGACCTCGACGTGCCGATCCGGCAGGGTGGGATCGTAGATCTCCGGCTTAAGGGCGGTGGCCATGTGCTTGAGGCCTTCGAGGCCGTGGAAGGGGGAGTCGGGCTGCATGGCGATGATCTGGATATCAGAGCGGTACTCCCGCAGGCGCCGCCCTACCCCCATACAGGTGCCGCTGGTGCCCAGGCCGGCCACGAAGTGGGTGACCTGCCCCTGGGTTTGCTCCCAGATCTCCACCCCTGTGGTCTCGTAGTGGGCCTGCCAGTTGGCGGGGTTGCTGTACTGGTCAGGATAGAAGTAGAGATCGGGGTTTTCGGCGTAGAGGGCGCGGGCTTTCTCGATGGCCCCATCGGAGCCAAGGGCTGGATCCGTGAGCACCAAGTCCACCCCATAGGCAGCGAGGATCTTCTTGCGCTCTGGACTGGCGTTGGCCGGCAGGGCCAGCTTCACCTTGTACCCCAAAGCTGCCCCTATCCAGGCATAGGCGATGCCCGTGTTGCCGCTGGTGGCATCCAGGATGATCTTGCCAGGCCTCAGCTTGCCCTCGCGTTCGCCAGTGCGAATCATGTTCAGGGCCGGGCGATCCTTGACCGAGCCGCCGGGGTTGTACCACTCTGCTTTGCCATACACTCGCACCGATGGCGGCAGTTCAGCAGTAACCCGCCGTAAGCGAATGAGGGGCGTGCCGCCCACCAGCTCAATAGGGCTATCAACCGCAGGGGGCAAGGGGCGAGAAGAAAACACAGTCGGGTACAAGGGGGATCCCTCGCTAGATGGGCACTGGGCTGGACAACCATTGCTCATCTTATCCCGGTGTTGATCGGCTCTTGCCGGCTTTTTCTGGCCCTTCTCCGCGCTTTCCCGAAAACCTCTGGCTAGACTTTAAGATGGGGGTAGAGAAGCACGAGTTCTGGACAGCGGCGTGATGCGGAGGGGCATGGCAGAAGTCGGCATTGTAACCGCGCAACAGTTTGACCGCCGACGAGGCCAGATCCACGTTTACGATGGCGAGGGCAAGGGCAAGTCCCAGGCGGCGTTGGGAGTTGTGCTGCGCTCCATTGGCTTGGGAATCGAAAATGCGGCCCCCAGCCGGGTGTTGCTGGTGCGGTTTCTCAAGGGGCCGGGCCGCACTTATGCGGAGGACGCGGCGATTGCCGCTCTGCAGCGGGGCTTCCCCCACCTCATTGATCAACTGCGCACGGGGCGAGGAGAGTTCTTTGGCCCCGACGAGATCACCAAGTTTGACCGTCAGGAGGCCCGCCGCGGCTGGGATGTGGCCAAGGGGGCGCTGGCGTCTGGATTTTACTCGGTGGTGGTGCTGGACGAGCTGAACCCGGTGCTGGATCTGGGCCTACTGCCGGTGGAGGAGGTCGTCAGCACCCTCAAGCAAAAGCCGGAGGAGATGGAAGTTATCATCACCGGGCGGGGCGCCCCCAAGGAAATTATCGACCTGGCCGATCTGCACTCAGAAATGCGCAGCGTCCGTCGGGCGACGGATCCCCAGAATGGCCAGCCCCCCCTTAGCGGCATTGAGATTTACACCGGCAACGGCAAGGGCAAGTCCACCAGCGCTCTGGGACGGGCTCTGCAGGCTATTGGGCGTGGCATCAGCAAGGATCTCTCCCACCGGGTGTTGATCATGCAGTGGCTCAAAGGGGGGACGGGCTACACGGAAGATGCGGCCATTCGGGCCTTGCGGGAGAGCTACCCTGATCTAGTGGATCACCAGCGCTGCGGCCGCGATGCCATTGTCTGGCGGGGCAAGCAGCAGGAAATCGATTATGTAGAGGCAGAGCGAGGCTGGGAGTTGGCACGGGCGGCCATTGCCTCCGGGCTTTACAAAACCATCATTCTGGATGAGCTCAACCCCACGGTGGATCTGGAGCTATTGGACGTGGAGCCGATTGTTGAGGCTTTGCTGCGCAAGCCGCGCGACACGGAGATCATCATCACAGGGCGCTGCCATGCTCCTTTGCCCTACTTTGAGCTGGCCTCTGTCCATTCGGAAATGGTGAGCCACAAGCACTATGCCGAGCAAGGCGCGGATCTGCGGCGCGGGGTGGACTATTGAGCAAGAGAATGGAATCCTTGACAGCGCCTATGCAGGTCAGTGGCTTCCCAGATGCGAGGGCAGTGGCCCAGTTGCTACTTGCTCTTTTCCAGACGGAGGTGTGGGTGGAGGGCAAGGAGCGGGTTCCCCAAGGCCCGCTGCTGGTGGTGAGCAACCATCGCAGCTTTTTGGATGCGCCGGTGCTGATCGCGGGGCTGGATCGACCAATTCGTTTTGCCTGCCACTACTATCTATCCCAGGTGCCCCTCTTGCGGGAGATCGCCTTGGCGCTGGGGTGTATCCCCCTCCAGCAGGGATCCTGGCCGCAGATCCACTTTTTTCGCCAGGCTCAGGCCACGTTGGCAGCGGGCGGAGGGGTGGGAATTTTCCCGGAAGGGGCAGACCAGATTACCCGCGAGACCTCACCCCAGGAGGTGGGACGGTTCCAGCCGGGCTTTGCCCATCTGGCCTTGGCTGCCAAGGTGGATCCTCTGCCAATCCTGCCGGTGGCCTTGTGGGCCCAGGAAGAGTGGCGGGGGATGGATATTCCCATGGCTTTTTTCCGCTGGTTTGATCCCAGCGAGCCCAGGTTTCAGCAGCAAGGAGGGCACCCGGTGGTGATCTATCGCCGGGTGGTGCTCAAGGTGGGATCCCCTCTCTGGGTGAGGGGAGAAGGGCGCTATACCTGCCGCCAGGAGAGGCTGCAGCTAATTCAGGAGTTAACGGCAGCCGCCCGCGAACAGGTGCGCTTGGGGTTGGCAAGGAGATGGAAAAATTGAAGGGTAAGCCCACCGCCTCTATTCCAAGCCACCAGAAGCGGCCCCCGCTGTTCTATTTGCCGGGTATGGATGGCACAGGCCAATTGTTTTACCGGCAGGCGCAGGCTCTGCAAGCCGAGTTTCACGTCCGCCCTTTGAGCCTAAACCACCCCGAAGCGGGAAATAGCTGGGAGAGCCTGGCCGATTGGGTGGGATCCCAACTGGAAGAGGGGGCCTATCTGTGCGGCGAATCCTTTGGGGCCTGTCTGGCGTTGGCCGTTGCCGCCCAGCAGCCGGAGCGCTGTCGTGGCCTCATCTTGGTCAACCCGGCCTCATCCCTGCGGCGCCGGCCCTGGTGGTGGGCGGGCCATGTTCTCCTGCCCTTTTTGCCGCCAGCGCTCTACCACCAGATGGCGGAGCGGGGGCTGGGATTTTTGGCGGAGCTAAGCCAAATGGAGCCGCCGGATCGGGAGCGGTTGCGCCAGGCCGTACACAGCGTTGCTCCCGAGGTGGCTGCCCAGCGCCTGGCCTTGCTGGGCTCCTTTGCTGTAGAAGATTTGCCGCTGGAGTCGATGAGGCTGCCAACCCTGCTGGTGGCGGGGGGGCGGGATCGCCTCCTACCCTCGGTGCAGGAGGTGCAGCGTTTGGCGGAGCGACTGCCCCAGGCTCAGGTGGAGATCTCGCCTTTGAGCGGTCATGCCTGCCTTCTGGAGCGGCAGATGAACCTGCGGCGCTACTTGCTCAAGCCCGATGGGGTTTTTGCCCCGCTACTGCTTAATTCCGCTCCAGCGCATTGAGAGGGATCCCCACAAGTTTTCGATTCGCTCTTGGCAGGCGCTATCTTTCCCTTCTCGATCCAGCCAAAGGGCTCTCAAGCCTGCTGCCTTGGCCCCTTGGTAGTCTTCGCGGTAGCTGTCGCCAATGTGCCAGGCAGCGGCAGGCGGGATCCCTTGGGTCTCTAGGGCAGCTTGGAAGATGCGGGGATCGGGCTTGGCATGGCCCACCTGGGTGGAGAGGGTGAGGCTGGAAAAATAGCCCTCCAACTGCAGTGCCTGCAGCACCTTGGGCAGGCGGCTGTCGAAGTTGGAGATCACCCCCAGCCGGATCCCTTCCCCCTGGAGGGCCTGGAGAACCGGCAGCGTCTCCGGATACAGTTCCCAGGGATCCGCCCCGGCAAAATACTCGAAAAGGCGGGCAAAAAACGCCTCAAACCGTTCCTCCCCAAAAGCAGCCAGGGATCCCACCCCTGCAAAAGTCTGGCGCACCACCTGCCGCCACCAGGCCCGCTCCCAAGCCAGCAAAGAGGATCCCAACAGACCGGCACAGGCTGGCGGCGGAGCGCTGGCAAAAGCTTGGGCAAAGGCGCGATCCAGCGCCTGTGGATCCACCGATACCCCATACGCTGCTGCCACCTGGCTGTAGGCCTGGCCGACGCTGCCCCGCACCCGAAACAGCGTGCCCACGGCATCGAAGAAGATTACCCTCGGCCTCACTGCTGGCTCTCGTAGCGGGCGTAGGCATCCACAATCCGCTGCACCAGGGGGTGGCGTACCACATCCCGCTGGTCAAAGTAGCAAAAGGCAACTCCCTCCACCCCGGCCAGGATGCGCTCCGCAGCCGCTAGGCCCGACAGGCGATGTTTGCCCAGATCCGTTTGGGTGAGATCCCCGGTAACCACCATGCGCGACCGAAACCCCAGGCGGGTGAGCGCCATCTTCATCTGCTCCGGGGTGGTGTTCTGGGCTTCGTCCAGAATGATGAAAGCATTGCTCAGGGTGCGACCGCGCATGTAGGCCAGCGGCACCACCTCGATCACCCCTTGTTCCATCAACTGGGGCAGTTTGGCCGGATCGATAAACTCAAACAGAGCATCGTAGAGGGGCCGTAGATAGGGATCCACCTTCTCTACCAGATCCCCAGGCAAGAACCCCAGCTTCTCCCCTGCTTCCACCGCAGGGCGAGTGAGGATCAGGCGCTCATACTCGCGGTTTTGCAAGGCCGTGATGGCCACGACGGCAGCTAGATAGGTTTTGCCGGTGCCCGCCGGCCCAATGCCGAAGCAGAGGTCGTGAGCTCGGATGGCTCGCACGTACTCCTGTTGACGGGGCGTCTTGGGCCGGATCAGCTCTCCCTTGCGGGTGCGGGCCAGAACACTTACCTGCGCCTGATGATAGGCGTCAGCTTCTTGGTTAGAGAGGGCGCGAAAGGCTTGTTCGGCATCGATCACAGTAACAGGGTGTCCAGTTTGCCAAAGCGGTCTCAGCAATTCTAGCCACTGCCGCACCTGCTGCCGCTGTTGAGGTGTGCCCCTTAGGTACAGGTCTTGTCCTCGCAGCGTTACCGAGGCGCCGCTACAGCGGCTGATCCACTTCAGGTTGGCCTCCTGCACGCCCGCCAGAGACATAGCCTGCCGCGGATCCAACAAAGAGATGATCTCCAGATCGGTGGGAGCGGAAGAAGTTGAGTTGTTGTGCATGCCGTGGGCGCTGCGCGCCCTAAAACCTGTGATGGCGATTCTATCAAAACTGCCGGACAGCACGCTTCGGCCTCTGGACAACCGTTGCAAACCCCCCAGACTGACTTCAGGAAGCTGAACAAAGAGGAGAGTTTATTTGACACTCCCACCGACTAAAGTCAGGGGATTCTTGCGCAGTCCACAATCGGACTCGTAAAGGCGTTGTCAAGACGCCCCTAGACGGTTCCTTGGAACCAAGTCTCAAAGTTCCGCTTACTTACTGGCTTTCAGCACTGTCCGGGTCTTTCACCGGGGTAGGTGCTTACTTAGCAGCAGTTATAGCATTGAACAGCAGCTAAAGCTGCTCTAAGGCTTTTCCGCCCCGCATTCAAGTACGGGGCTACCAAGCTACTCTGCTGTGTTCTGGAACACAAACTGGGAAAACTTACACCAATCGGGATTTGGATTCAGCTTTTGCTCATAACTGAAGTTACAAGGAGTTAACAGAACGCTGAGGATATCTAAAAAGATATTGCAAGTAACTTTTTTTCTTCTAGAAAAGCTCTTACCCATCAAGTAAAGTTGATCTGACAATTGATGGGGCCTAGGTTGACTTCGTGCCCCGTTTTTCATGTTGTCGCTTCCATGTAGGGAAGAGGAGTTAACGGAATGGCTTAGAAAAGAGCTCTCTGCTCCTTGAGTTTTTGTTTGATAAAGCTTCTCAAGTGACCTAGATTTGCCGGAGGATGGTCTCTCAGTAGACCTCCAGAAGGGGAATCTGGGATCGGCTTGGTTCTTAGTTTGTCTTGAGACATTACATCCAAAAAGATTGCAAGAGAAAAGGAGACGGCATGTCTGTTCAATCTGCTGCACCCAATACCTTAGAACTGCCGCAAATGAACTTAAGGCAAGATTCGGCCCAAGTTCCGCCCCAGATTACTTGTGATGGCAGCGACTTGGACTGGAGCCAAGCCGTGGTGATTGAGGGCGCGCAGCCCCAAGAGGGGGAGTTGCAGGGCTGGATCGCCTTTTACGGCCTGCGGGTCAACCACGAGCCGGGCAATATCTTGCACTGGCAAGGACGCCCGCTGCGGGCCAGCCGCCTGCGCTTTTTTGTGAAAAATGTGGCTTGGCGCTACGGCTTTTCCTTCTCCACCAGCATCCGCTCGCCTCTGGGCAAAGGGATCCCGACCCCGCCAGAGTGGCGCTACCCGGGTCTTTGCCGCTACGGCCTCGTGCTGTTTCAGCCCAACGCCCAACTGGTGGCCCATCAGGTTTGGGAATCCTCGCCGGAGCAGCCCCAAGAGGTGGATCTGGATCCCAATTTGGATATCGCCTTCAACGTCAACGATGCCAAGGGCAGCTACGGCGACAACAGCGGCAGCTTCGATATCTATGTGCAGGTGGTGAGCTGAGTTCCGGAAGGGATCCCGCTCGAGAACAGTTGCCGGGTGGGATCCCATCTTCTACAATGGGTAAACTAGCAGCTGGATCCCAGCTTGCTGAGGTCTCTGCCGCTCTGGAGAGGTGGCTGAGTGGTCGAAAGCGGCTTCCTGCTAAGAAGTTACGGGGCCCAAAAGCTCCGTCGAGGGTTCGAATCCCTCCCTCTCCGTTGCCGTGGCTAGTTCCTAGCCGCCCTTTCTGCTGATGGAGGGCACCGATGGGTCAGGTGTGGCTTCTAAGTCAGTGGGGAGTGGCGCTCTGGCTCAACCTGGCCTTGGTGGCGCTGGCTCTGCTGATCCCGCAAAGGGCGTTGACGCGGGCTGGGGTTCTCCATGCAGGCTTGCTTGGCCTGCTGGTATGGGGGGGCCTGGGGTGGCGGGGTTACCTAGTAGTAGCCGCCTATTTTTTAGTCGGCACCGCCGTTACCCGGCTGGGGATCCGGCGCAAGCAGGCGCAGGGGATCGCCGAGAAGCGGGAGGGGGCGCGAGGGCCGGAAAATGTCTGGGGATCTGCCCTGACGGGGGCTGCCTGTGCGGTGGGATATGCACTTTTTGCCCATCCCCTCTGGTGGTTGGGGTATAGCGCCAGCTTCGCCGCCAAGTTGGCCGATACCGTCAGCAGCGAAGTGGGAAAAGCCTACGGACGCCAGACCTTTTTGATCACCACCTTTCAGCCGGTGCCGGCGGGCACAGAGGGAGCTGTGAGCCTGGAGGGATCCCTGGCAGGGATGGCGGCAGCGGTAGGGATGGCCACGTTGGCCTGGGGGATCGGTGGGGAGTGGGTAAGAGGAGACCCGTTTTGGCTGAGCATTTGCTGTCTGGGTGGGATTCTGGCCACCTTGGCAGAAAGCTGGATGGGGGTGGTGTTGCAACCTCGCCTGGCTTGGATGAGCAATGAAGTGGTGAACGGCATTCAAACGACCCTAGCAGCTCTCCTGGCCGTGGGATTGGGAGCGCTTTTGGGGATCGGATCCTAAAAAGGGGCCCCTCACCCCCAACCCCTCTCCCTCAGGGAGAGGGGAGTTGGAGCGGCGCCTTCGCGACAGCGTTGTGTAGCAATAACGAGGCAAGGAACCGTTTCGTTGCTGTTTGGAATGACTGTTTTTTGAGAGTGAGAATGGCTATGCGAAGCAAGAAATAAAAAAGAGGGAGAAGCTCTCCCTCCGCGCTGATTGACTGGGAATTAGACCAATTGCCCCGAACCTCTCTTAGCGTAGGCCGCTGGGCTTGTAAACCAAGAAGCTGAGTACCTGGCACTGCTTGATGTTGTCGAAACCCACCACACGGATGAAGCAATTGGGGTAGGCGCTGCGGCAGGCCTGTACCTCGGTCAGCACCTCCTGGGGAGAAGTGGCGCTGAAGAGGGGCAGCTTCCACAGAGTCCAGTAGCGAACCGTCGGTTCAGAGGATTCGTTGAATTCAATGGCAGGGATGTAGCCCTGATCCAAGATGTACTGCACCTGCTTGATAATTTGCAGATCCGTTAGCGGCGGCAGGTAAGAAAGGGTTTCGTAGTGGCGCTCTTTCGGTAAGGTTTGCATGACTAAAGTTACTCCGTTTCAGGTGTAGGGTTCTGTAGAGGGGATCCTGCTTCCGGGTGCGTGACCGGCAGGGATCCCGGCGCGGAGGTCAGCCGTTCCAGGTGGCTACGGCGGTGTTCCATGTTGGCCTGTTGAATGCCGGTCTTGGCCATTTCCGGCAGGTAGTCCACCACCTCCGCCGCAATGTGCTCGCGAACGGTCATGATGCGATAGGCCAGGTCAGGCCGCTCTGCCAGCAAAGCCCGCAGGTAGGTTTCCCCCTCCTGAAGGTTTTGCCGGGCCGAGAACTGCTGCAGCCAAAGAGCCCTAGGAGGATCCGTCTCGCTCAGTTGGGCCAGCACCGTGCGCATCGCCTGATAGGTCAGGTAGCTGATCAAGGTTTTGGCCGTATCTTTGGCGATCTGTTTCAGATCCATGACCAGTCCAGGGGCAAGCCGAAGCAGCGGGGCAAGAGAACGGTGGGGATCCCTTGCCCCCGGCAGATCTTTCTTTAAAGCGTATCGACGGGCTTGAATTCGAACTTGATCTCCTTCCACAGCTCGCAGGCAGCCGCCAGCTCTGGCGACCACTTGGCTGCTTCGCGGATGATGTCGTTGCCCTCGCGGGCCAGATCCCGACCTTCATTGCGGGCCTGGATGCAGGCTTCCAAGGCCACCCGGTTGGCCGTCGCGCCTGGAGCGTTCCCCCAGGGGTGTCCCAGGGTTCCGCCCCCAAACTGTAGCACCGCGTCGTCGCCGAAGATCTCCACCAGCGCTGGCATGTGCCAGACGTGAATGCCACCTGAGGCCACCGGCATCACCCCGGGCATAGAGGCCCAATCTTGGGTGAAGAAAATGCCACGAGAGCGGTCGGCCTCCACGTAGTTTTCCCGCATGAGATCCACAAAGCCCATGGTGATGGCGCGGTCGCCCTCCAATTTGCCCACCACCGTACCGGCATGCAGGTGGTCGCCACCGGACATGCGCAAGCACTTGGCCAGCACCCGGAAGTGGATGCCATGGTTTTTCTGCCGGTCAATCACGGCGTGCATGGCGCGGTGAATGTGCAGCAGGATGCCGTTGTCGCGGCACCACTTAGCCAAGCTGGTGTTGGCGGTAAATCCGGCAGTCAGGTAGTCGTGCATGATGATAGGGGCGCCAATCTCCTTGGCAAACTCCGCCCGTTTGAACATCTCCTCACAAGTGGGCGCCGTCACGTTCAGGTAGTGCCCCTTGATCTCGCCAGTCTCTGCCTGCGCCTTGTGGACAGCCTCCATCACAAAGAGGTAGCGATCCCGCCAGCGCTGGAAGGGCTGGGAGTTGATGTTTTCGTCGTCTTTGGTGAAGTCCAGACCACCCCGCAGCGCCTCGTACACAGCCCGTCCGTAGTTTTTGGCGGAAAGGCCCAGCTTGGGCTTGATGGTGCAGCCCAGCAGCGGGCGGCCGTACTTATTCAATTTGTCCCGCTCCACCTGAATGCCGTGGGGAGGGCCCTGGAAGGTCTTCAGGTACGCCACCGGGATCCGCACATCCTCTAGCCGCAACGCTTTCAAGGCCTTGAAGCCGAAGACGTTGCCCACGATCGAGGTGAGCATGTTGGTGACCGAGCCTTCCTCGAACAGATCCAGCGGATAGGCGACGAAGCAGAAGTATTGATTCTCTTCGCCCGGAACCGGCTCGATGTCGTAGCAGCGGCCCTTATACCGATCCAAGTCGGTGAGCAAATCTGTCCATACCGTTGTCCAGGTGCCGGTCGAGGACTCAGCCGCCACCGCCGCCCCGGCCTCTTCGGGGGGAACGCCCGGCTGAGGAGTAACCCGGAAACAGGCCAGGATATCAGTATCCTTGGGCGTGTAATCGGGCGTGTAATACGTGAGTCGATAATCCTTGACGCCGGCTTGATAGCCCTTTTTGGTTTGGGTTGCTGAGTAGGCCACGTTGATCTCCCTTTAACGCATGACAAAAATGCCATTCACAAATGTAGCCAAGATGCAAAAACCCAGGGGCAAAACCCCAGACCACCGGGTTTTTGGGAATGAGCCTGCCCCACACCTGTGAGGTCATACTTGGGCTTCAAGACACACTTCATCTACACAGATGAAAGTCCTGAACCCTCCTTCTCAAGCGCCTCCAATTGCTAGCTTCGACGCACTGGATTTTGTAAACCCAGTGGGAAGACCTCTAGACAGTGTCTAAGCTAGAATCTCGGCAGATGTAGATCCACACTGGTTTAATCCTAAGTTATCATCCGCAATGATGGGCTGATCATTACTTTCTTTATGAGTTCGATTAGTTTGGTTAAAGTGAGGCTTCTGGCTTGGGGCCGAAAATATAGATTTCTTTGGCTTTCTTAATATCCTTAGGGTGGGATCCCTGAAAAAGGCAAAAGCTCCCTTGAGAAGGGAGCTAGGTGGGTTTGTCTGCAGCGGCCAGAGGGGTTAAGAAACGGCGGCCAAGGATGGTTGGGGTCTCCTGGTAATCACCTGGTCGATGAGGCCGTATTCTTTGGCCTGCTCTGGAGTCATAAAGTTGTCGCGGTCGGTATCGCGTTCGATGCGCTCCAGGGGCTGACCAGTGTGGTAGGCGAGCAGGCTGTTGAGACTGTTTTTGATGAAGAGGATCTCTTTGGCCTGAATCTCAATGTCGGTGGCTGGCCCCTGAGCTCCACCGAGGGGCTGGTGAATCATGATGCGGGCGTGGGGAAGGGCAATGCGTTTGCCTTTGGCACCCCCTGCCAGCAAAAAGGCTCCCATGCTGGCGGCCAACCCAATGCAGATGGTGGAGACATCTGGCTGAATGTGCTGCATGGTGTCGTAGATGGCCATACCGGCGTAGACGGAGCCGCCAGGAGAGTTGATGTAGAGGTAAATATCTTTCTCGGGGTCTTCGGATTCCAAGTAGAGCATCTGGGCCACGATCAGGTTGGCAATGTCGTCATCTACCTGGGTGCCCAGGAAGATGATCCGATCCCGCAATAGACGCGAGTAGATATCAAAGGCGCGCTCGCCGCGTGCAGATTGCTCGATAACGGTGGGAATCATGCCAGTCCAAGCGATGGGTTATTACTTTTTAGTGTAGTGTAAGCCACCGGACGTCTGCTCCGCCTAGGACGGTTTGCCGCCTCCGGGCCGTACTGTGTTGCTCGGAGCCGGCAGCCTGTAGCGTTGACAGATTGAGGCATAGCATGGATGTGATCCCAGGTGAACCCCTCGTGATTGCCAGCTTGCTGGGCCTGGCTCTGCTGGGGATTTTGATCCTGAACTTGGCAGAACGGGACTCGGGAGACGCCGACTAGGAGAGGACATGAGAAAGATTTAAGTTGACAAAATTAAACCTCCCTCTTTACAATCAAGATCGCGTCGTTTCTGGGATGCCCCCATCGTCTAGAGGCCTAGGACACATCCCTTTCACGGATGCGACAGGGGTTCGAATCCCCTTGGGGGTATAAAGGACTGTAGTGAGTACTGGAAGTAGAGGGTCTCTTGGGCGCTGGCAAGAGTCTGGGGAGGCGCCCAGAGCTTGGCCTAGCCGAAGTGAAGTTCAGGGGATCGTAGGCTGTCTTTGTTGCCCAGTTGCATGGGAATCAACTGCTGGTGGCCAGAGCTTCTGCCGGCGCAGCAGCAGCCAGATCGTCTTTGATCAGCTCTGCCAGATCCTGGAGTTGGCGAATGGCTTCTGCCCCTTCTAGCTTCATGAGCTCCCGGTCATCCCGCATCTCCGTCCAACTGATAGAGCATTCGGAAACCAAAAAGCGAATCAAGTGCCCCTCCCGTAAGCTGACCATGAAGGAGGCGCTCTCAAATGAGGTGCCGCAGGTGTAGCAAGAAGCCGGGTAGCCCCGCTTCTCCAAAACGATGGCCAGAGCCTGCAAACTCATCACCAGGTCTTGAACGTAGCTGCGGTATTGCTCCGCCAACCGTGCGAACATCACACTCCTCCTATAGTGAGTTGGCCCATTGGGGGCGCATTCTAGTAATTTATGCCTAGTCACTTAGAGTCAGATCTAGCATAACAATCGACAAATCCTCAAGAAAGGGATCCATTTAGCCTCTCTCCAGAGATCAACCAAGGCTACTGAAGACCAAATAGCACGCTATGTAAAGTCTAAGGCAGTAGGATGTAGTATTTAACACTCTTCTCGGAAGAGACATTAAAGTTTACCCTAATTCAAAACTCTTGCCTGCTGGTCTCGGCTCTCTGCCAAGAACCGGTCAGTTTTCCTGCAGTGGGGCTTGGGCCCTGATCCTGAAGGGCTTTATCGGTGAAGATTTTGCCTGGCCGGGGCAATTGTGGCGGGGCTAGGCCTTACAGACGGATGGAACTAGGGTAAGTTCCCGAGGAATGATGCTGAGAAAAGCCTCAGGAATATCACGGATAACTAGAGAGAAACACTCGATGTTGTGGCCTGCGGATTTGGAAGGAGGGAGACTGATTGCTTAAAGAGTCTCAAAGAGCAACTGGGGATCGGTGAAACCTGCTATCGGAGCGGATTTTGGCCCCTGAATGGCGATCTTTATCACTCCCCTGCTTTGAATTTGCATCCAACTTGCCGATCTCCGCTCCCAGAGCAGGCTGGCAGGTTTTTTTTGGACAATGACCAGCACCCTGTTGAGGCGAGGCCCCAAAAGCGGCTGAGGCGGACGCGACAACAGGAGACTTGGGCTACATCGCTGCTTCATTTTAGGCGGGATCAGGAGCGCCTTGAGCAATCCTTAAGAAATTCTGGAGTAGCCGCACTGCCAGATCGGGACGAGATCCCCAGTGGAGATGCAGGTAGGAAGCGTGCAGGCGCTGGCTGATCCATCCTTCCTGGTGAGGCGGGGATCCCCAGATGTAGATTGGGTTGGGGGAGAGAGGGGTGCTGCGGGAGCGGTGAAATTCGTGCCCTCGTAGGCGATCCCCGGCCTTGGCCAGCAGGGTTGGGCGCAGGACAGTGGCCTCGCGGTAGCCCAGACACAGCCGGTCGCCCATGTCCACCTGGATAGGCAGCAGCCCGGCCATGGGGTAGGTCTTTCCCTTGAAATCGGTGAGGGATCGTCCCAGCACCATCAGCCCGCCGCATTCGGCATAGAGGGGTGGATGGGCGGGCGGCGGTGGGCGGTGGCTTATTTTTTCGGAGAGGGTCGCGGCAAACAGTTCTGGGAACCCGCCCCCCAGCAGCAGTCCATCGCAGGGATCCGGGGGCCACAGCCCCACCTGCAGGGGAGAGTACTCCAGCAGCTCGGCGCCACAGGCCCGCAGGAGATCTAGGTTGTCGGCGTAGTAGAAGTTAAAGGCGGCATCGCGGGCCACCCCTACCCGAACCCGACGCGGTTGTGGGGAAATCTCTGGCCACAGCTCCCCCACTGCCGGCGGCAAGGAGCGAATCAAGGGCAGTAGCTCATCCCAATTCAGATGCTGCTCGGCCAGGTCGGCCCAGGTCTCCTGCCAGCGGGGGAAGTGATCCAGTTCTGAGACGGGCACCAACCCCAGGTGGCGGCTGGGCAGGCGCAGATCCTCACGGCGGGGAAACTGGCCCAAGACCGGGATCCCTACCGCTGCCGCCGCTTGCTGTAAAATCTGGCCGTGCCGCTCTGAGGCCACACAGTTGAAAATCACCCCGGCAATGGTGAGGCGGGGATCAAAGCGGCTCAAGCCGTAGAGCAGAGCGGCCACCGTCATTCCCAGGCCGCTGCCGTCGATAACCAACACCACAGGGATCCCCAGCAGGCGGGCCACGTGGGCGCTGCTGGCCAAAAAGGGTTCTGTCTCGCCGGGCAGGGATGCGGGCGCTC
The DNA here is from genome assembly GCF_047462315.1 of Synechococcus sp. H60.2. Lineage (NCBI taxonomy): Bacteria > Bacillati > Cyanobacteriota > Cyanophyceae > Synechococcales > Synechococcaceae > Synechococcus > Synechococcus sp. H60.2. The sequence continues at coordinate 32,814 of NZ_JANSIZ010000007.1, forward strand.
GTCCATCGAAGAGGCCCATCACTCCCTCTACAATTGCTCCATCTTTGCCTTGGCAGTGGTGGCGAAAGCAGCGCTGCACAAAGTTCTCATCGGTTAAAAAGGGATCCAAGTTGCGACAGGGGATCCCGCTCACCGCTGTGTGGAACAGGGGATCAATGTAATCCGGCCCCACCTTGAAGGGCTGAATGCGCAGGCCCCGCCGCCTGAGAGCGGCCAACAGAGCCAGCGTGACAGTGGTCTTGCCGCTGCCGCTTGTGGCTGCCGCCACCAGAATGGCCATCTTGCCCTACCCAAGGACTAGAACTCAATGCCGATTTGCGCTTTGATCCCCTGGTCGCGGAAAGGATGCTTGACCAAGGTCATCTCGGTTACCAAGTCGGCCCGGTCGATCAGGCCAGCCGGCGCGCCCCGCCCGGTCAGGATCACATGCACCCGCTCCGGTTTTTCGGCCAGGCCGGCCAATACCTGCTCCAGGGAGAGGTACCCCAGCTTGAGGGCGACGTTGATCTCATCCAAAAGTACCAGGTGGTACTCGCCGCTGCTGAGCAGCTCCCGCCCCTTTGCCCAGGCCGCCTGCGCATGGGCGATATCCCGCTCGCGATCCTGGGTTTCCCAGGTAAAACCTTCCCCCATGGCGTAAAAGGCGATTTTCCCCAGGCCCAGCTCCGGATGGGCGGCCAACTGGCGCAACAATTTGGCTTCCCCCGGATCCCAGGCCCCCTTGATGAATTGCACTACCCCCACCGACAAGCCTTGGCCGAGGGCACGGAAGATCATGCCGAAAGCAGCCGTGCTCTTGCCTTTGCCCTGCCCTGTATGCACGATGATCAAGCCCTTGTCATCGCGCATGCCCGATAGGCGCTGCCGCTGGATTTGCTGGCGGCGCTGCATTCTGCGGCGGTGCCACTGGTTGAGGTCAGTCTCTGTGCCCGCTAGAGACTCCGTCCCGCAATTGCCAACGCCAACAGCCTCAGGCTCTGTTGTCGAGTGGGATCCCCAAGCCGGTGCAGAGAGGTCGGACATGGCGGGTTGGGCCATAATCAGAGGAAATTCGGGTGGGCCGAGCAAGCTCTTCCCCAGCAAACTGCTTTTATCCTACCTCTGGCTGGATTGGGCTGGGATCATGAAAGAACCGGCTACCGCTTTTCGAGATAGCCTGCTGATGTACTCCTTCATCTGGGCCGTGCTGGCGGTAGGGTGTTTTCAAGTCCTGCCCCGTTTGCAAATTGCCTCTGCCGCCCAGTTACAGCCCTGGCTGGGGCCCGCCTATCTGGCCGGGCTGGGGGGATCCCTGTTGGCGGCCCTGGGATCGATGTTGGCCGTCTTGGCGGAAACAACCGCGGGCGCTGCCAGCAAAAGGCATCTGCATCGCTTGGCTTGGGCACTGGGGGCGGTTGGCTTTCTGGGAGTTCTCTTCCCTCTGGGCTTGGCGGGCGTCTTTTTTCTCAGGGCTGCCCAGGCCACCGACTGGTGGCAGGAGCTATTTGGCTGAGACCTGCCCGGAGTGCATTTTTTTGACAAATGCGGAGAGGTTAGGGGTACGATAAGGACAAGTTCCGTTCTTTATCCAGAGCAGACTGAGGGATCAGGCCCAACGAAGCTGCGGCAACCGGCGGAAGTCTCCGCTACGGTGCTAACTCCTGCGGTTAGTCAGTAACCGAAAGATAAAGGAATAAAGCTTTCTCCAGAGGACAGTCCTCTTGGCAGGGGAGTTTTCTGGCAACTTCGCCTCTTAGCGCTTCCCAATAGCTCTGGTTGCAGCAGCAGAGCAAGGCTCTATTGCTTCGGCGGCGAAGTCCTCGGTGCGATAGGGTGCTCTTACTCCTGCGTCGGCCGCGGCCTAGGTCTGCTCTCTGGCTCGGCTGAGCCAGGAGGGATCCCTGCTCAGGCCAGCGGATGATGAACGGCAGCAGCAGGCTCTGCTTTTTGGGCAGTTCTTGGTTGTATCTGTTTCGTCTTAAGGAGAGGTTCGTTGTCCAAGTCGTTTTTGTTTTCCTCGGAGTCGGTGACAGAAGGGCACCCCGACAAAATTTGCGACCAGATCTCTGACGCCATCGTGGATGCCCTCTTGACGGCGGATCCCTTAAGTCGAGTGGCGGCAGAGGTGGTGGTGAATACGGGCATGGTGATCCTGACGGGGGAGATCACCTCGCAGGCGCATGTCAACTTCACCCGGCTGGTGCGGGACAAGGTGGCCGAAATTGGCTATACCGACGCAAGGAACGGCTTCTCCGCAGAAAGCTGCGCGGTGTTGGTGGCTTTCGATGAGCAATCTCCCGACATTGCCCAGGGAGTGAACTTGGCTCTGGAAAGTCGCGCATCCCAGGAAGATGAATTCGACTTGATCGGGGCCGGGGATCAGGGCTTGATGTTTGGCTTCGCCTGCGATGAAACCCCTGAGCTGATGCCACTGCCCATCAGCTTGGCCCACCGCCTCAGCCGCCAGTTGGCCGCGGTTCGCAAAAACGGCACCCTGCCCTACCTGCGCCCGGATGGCAAAACGCAGGTAACCGTGGCCTATGAGGAGGGGCGCCCGGTGGGCATTCACACTCTGCTGATCTCTACCCAGCACACGCCGACCATCGGTGCCATTACAGACGAGGCGGCGGTGCAGGAGCGGATCCGCGCCGATCTCTGGGAGGCGGTGGTGAAGCCAGTGTTTGCCGAGCTGTCCATTAAACCCGACAGCAACACCCGCTTCCTCACCAATCCCACTGGCAAGTTCGTCATTGGTGGCCCCCAGGGGGATGCTGGCCTGACCGGCCGCAAGATTATCGTCGATACCTACGGCGGCTATTCCCGTCATGGGGGCGGGGCCTTCTCCGGCAAGGATCCCACCAAGGTGGATCGCAGCGCCGCCTATGCCGCCCGCTATGTGGCCAAGAACATTGTGGCCGCTGGCCTGGCGCAAAAATGCGAGGTGCAGGTCAGCTACGCGATTGGGGTAGCTCGTCCCATCAACATTCTGGTGGAAACTTTTGGCACCGGCCGTATCCCCGATGAAGCTCTGCTGCGGCTGGTGCAGCGCCACTTCGACCTGAGGCCGGCGGCCATCCTGGCGCAGTTCCAACTGCGAGAGTTGCCCCGCCAAAGGGGAGGGCGTTTCTATCAAAACGTGGCGGTCTATGGGCACTTCGGGCAAACCCATCTGGATCTGCCCTGGGAGCGCACTGACAAAGCTGCCCTGCTGCGGGAGGAAGCTCTCGCGGGAGCGGCCGCCATCCTGGCCTAGGCAAGAGTTGGGATCCCCAGGCAGCAACAGAGACGGTTTGGGGGCCCTCGGTTTTGGCTCTGGCAGGGTGGCGACACAGCGGAACCCTCTGGGGAAGTCCTGGCAGTGCCTTTGCGAGTCTGTCTGTGGACTGCGTAAGAATCCCCCAACTTAAGGTAGACCTTTCGAGAAAAGCGCAAGGAAGTCCAGATCAGGGCTCTCCCTGGGAGGGCTGGGTAGGAGTGGAAGGCTCGGCGACAGTCTGCTGCAGCTCCAAAGTTACCAAGAGCTCCGCCTCACCGGTGCGAGCCGGTTGGAGGGCCTGTGGCTTGACGAGCAGGTGGCGCAGCTTGGGAGGGAGATCCTGCAGCTCACTCAACAACAAGTCGAGAGAAATGGCCGATTCTCCGGAGAAGGAAGATCCTCTCCTGAGCGGGGCTGGGAGCGGTGAGGGAGGGCGAGCAAAAGAGCGGGCGGTAGTCGAGACTAAGGAGCGGATCTGCTCCTGTTGTTCCCGCCACAGGGATTGGCTGATTTCTAGGGGGAAGGTGAGGTGAGGAGCGCCGCGGCGCTGCCAGAGGCGGAGGATCTGTTCTACAGAGGCAGCCTTGTAGCGCCCCTGGTAGAGGGCTTCCAGCAGGGCCGCCGGGATCCAAGAGGTCGGGAACTGCTGGCCCCAGCCCTCCACCCACACTTGGCCGGGCCGCCCCTCCAGCTCAAACCCGTAGCGCTCCAAAAAGGTGGCGGGATCCATCAGGCAGGGCCTAAGGAAACTCAACCCAAGGCTAACCCAAATCCGGCAAGATAAAGAGGAGATAAAGCTTCGGATTCCGCAAGATAGCTCTCGCCTAAAAATAGCTTTATCTGCCCTCAACGCAGCCTCCGTGAAGCTTCTATGAAGCTGCCATAGAGCGAAGATTCAGGAGGCTCTAGCTCAAACATTGCCTTCGAGGCCCGCTCGCTGTTGGGTAGAGCTATCTGCTTCCAGAAAGTCGTGATCCTCAAGGCTACCGGGATCCAGGTAATCAGGCAGCGGCTTGCCACTCCCCCGACTAAAGTTGGGGAATTCTTACGCAGTCCACAAACAGACTTGCAAAAGTGCTGTCAAGACACCCCTGCACAGTTCCCTAAGGCAAAGCCCCGAGGTTCTGCTTACTTTGCTGTTCGCGTCAGCGGGGTAGAGTCCTTGCGAATTGGCACCCGCGTTGACTAGCCACCCCTTCCCGGTTTGGTACAGTCCTCGCTTCACGGCGGTTTGGAAAGCCCCTGTTGCGCCACTTGGGGCTCTTTCTCACCCGGAGTGGAGTTTAAGTACAGGGTTTCTTCTCTCAGGCTGTTGCCATAGCCTTCACGGCTTTCAGAACGAGATAATCTAACATACCGGTGTTCTCTTCGCCGCGGTAATTAAAAGTGGAGCGCACCAGCCACAGCCCTTGCCGTGTACGGCAGCAGAGGTTCAACAGTGTGCGAGCCAGAATTTGTTGACGCGCCTGCAGGTCTTGGGCCGCATCGAAAACCTCCCCATCCCATTCCGGCGTCAGCACACGGCTGTTGTAAAGCACACGCCAGAGAGAACGGAACCAAAGCGGATTGGTGATGTCGAACCAGAACTGATAATCTGCCTGCAAACCCCAGTTGATATAAGCCACCGGCGTCGCCACCACGAGGTAGCGGGAATAGTCGGGCTCGAAGCGGCTGTTGCTGGGGGTTTGTCCCGAGCGGATCATGGCCAAAAAGGCGGGATCCCCTTCGGCAGGAAAGGCCCGGCGAAACCGTTGCGCCGCTTCGATCAGCGCTTGCAGCAGCTCTTGGTCTTGGGGCAGAGCCATCCCCTGGGCTAGGTGATCGGCGAAAAACCGCTGGAAGAAAGCGGCCAAGGAGGGCCCGCCGCGGTAGCTGCGCAGCCAATCCAGCAGCTTCTGGTAGCGCTCCAGGTTGGCAAACCCCACCCGCTCCGGCTGTCGCACGGCGGTCTTGGGCCGCAGGGAACGCCCTACCGGGTCAAGGGTATCTTCGGCCAGCAAAGCCGCCCGGATGGGATCCAAATCCAACACCCTGCCCAGGAGCAGTCGCCAGGCCGGCAAGGTGGGAAAAGCTCCCCACTGGGGATGGGCCACTTCCGCCGCCGTCAGCAAAGCCCGCACCAGTGGGTAGCGGATCAGGGCAGGGAAGGGAGCGATCGGCAAGACGGGAACCTCCGCCAACTGCTCCTGCAAGCTCAAGCTCACCGCCGCATCCATGCGAGGCAGCAGGACGGCGATGCGAGAAGCTGGGATCCCTGCCGCCAAAAGCTGCCGGATCTGGGCCACCATCGCCTCCACCGCCGCGAATTGGGTCTCGCCCTCCAGCACCTGCACCCTTGGCAGCCTCTCTGCCAGAGGCTCCGTTAGGGGAGGGTCAAACTGCGGATCTAGCACCCGTGCAATCTGCAGTCCCAGGCGGATCATGCCGGCTGAGCCGCGGTAGCTCCCCTCCAGAAGCTGAACCTGGGTGTTTTCCATTAGAAAGCGAGCCACGGCCTCCGGGATCCCTGTCAAAGAGACTCCGCCGCCGATGGTGTAGCTGAAAAACTGGCTTTGCAGATGGGCTTGCCCTTGCCGGTAAAACTCCAGCGCCACCCCGCAACTGTCCTCCGCCTGATCCACGATCAGGTGATCCCACTCCTGCCAAAACTCCGCCAGCGGCAGGATGTGCTCGCCAAACAGCCGGATTTGCAGGCCAAAATCCAGGGATCCCAGCCGCAACCCCACCTCCCACAGCCGACCCACACAGCAGCCCATCGCCTGCAAGGCCTCTGCCCGCCTCGGATCCCCCTCCGCCGGCCAGGCCGCCGCCAGCCGGGATCCCACCGCTTCCGCCGCCAAACCCGAAGCCCCCGCAATATAGGCAGCGCTGCTGATCTGATCCCAAATCTGGAACTCCTCCAGCCCAAGATTGGCAAAGACCTCCCCATGCCGCGGACACAAAGCACAGGCTCGCCCACAGAGAAATTGGGTCAGATCCTTGGCCAAGGGAATCGGCTCAAACGAGCGCGGCAACTGAGGAACCCGCTCGCACACCTGCGGCCAGTGATCTGCCAAAGAGCGTCCCACCCGCTGCAAAAACGTCTCGATCCGCCACGGCCCCATCCACCTCGAGCTGAGCTGCCGCAAGCGCCGCAACACCTCCTCTGCCTGCCGCTGGCTGCGCACCAAAAACAAGATCCGGCCCGGCTCGGATCCCGCCCGCAACAAATCCAGGTAGCGATCTACACAAGCCTGGGTCAGCCCGCCGCCGGCTAACCCCATCACACTCCTAAAAGGAGATGGCTCTTGCTGCCGATAGCTCTTTTCGCCCACCAGAATGGCTTTCACGGTCGCTGCCCCCCAACCGAGCCATTTTCTCGGCAAAATCTGGACAAACAGGTCCTCACCTCACTATGATGTACTACTGTTGCCAATCAAGTCCGCCCGCTCTGACGACGGTTCTCGGCAACCTAGCGTACTGCTAAACCAGATACTGCCTCTTTGCAGGTAAGTCTGAGCAGTCTTTAAAAGCAGTTTGGCGTGTGATTTGAGGCTGAACTAAGCAGAGGGGACAGCGCCGCTGGCGCTGTTTGGCCTCCAGGGATCCAGAGATTCCTTTTCATTGCTTTTTCGCCTGAGCGGGCAGGCTCAGGTAGTCCTGAGCTTCCTGCTGCCGCGCCGTTGCTGCCTGGATCCGGCTCATTGAGCCGTTGCAAGCTGATAAAAGCAAGTTGTAGAGGCTCGAGGGGAGGTTCTCGTGGCGCTTGGCATCCTTGGAAGAAAAGTCGGCATGACCCAGATCTTCTCTCCGGAAGGGTTGGCCATTCCGGTTACCGTCGTGCAGGCGGGGCCTTGCACGGTGACCCAGATCAAGACTCAAGCCACAGATGGCTACAACGCCGTGCAGTTGGGCTACTGGCCCACCACCGAAAAGCACCTCACGCGAGCCCAGCGGGGCCACCTGAGCAAAGCGGGGGTGACGGAGCTGCTGCGCCACCTGCGCGAGTTCCGGGTCGAACAGCCAGAGGCCTACCAGTTGGGGCAAAAGATCACCGTCGAGATCTTCTCTCCGGGCCAGCTGCTGGATGTGGCGGGCACTTCCATCGGACGGGGGTTTGCCGGCTACCAGAAGCGGCACCACTTTGGTCGCGGCCCCATGTCCCACGGCTCCAAGAACCATCGCCGACCGGGTTCCGTCGGCGCCGGCACAACGCCTGGCCGCGTGTTTCCGGGGCTACGCATGGCGGGTCGGATGGGAGGTTGCCGCGTTACCATTCGCAAACTGCAGCTGGTGCAGGTGGATCCGGAGCGGAACTTGCTGATCATCAAGGGCTGTGTGCCCGGCGTGGAAGGGGGGCTGCTGGAGATTACCCCTGCCAAGCAGGTGGGTAACAAACGCTAGGAAAGGGATCCCTGGCAAAGGCTGACCAGCATCCGCAAAGACGAGGAAACCATGGCAAGTTGTGTGGTGAAAAACTGGCAAGGGGAAACGGTGGGCAGCGCAGAGCTAAGTCTCAAAGTTGCCCGTCCCGAAACGGCCTCCCACATTCTCTATCTGGCTCTTCGCCGGCAGATGACCAACGCCCGCCAAGGCAACGCCCACACCAAGACCCGGGCTGAGGTGCGCGGTGGCGGTCGCAAGCCTTGGAGGCAAAAAGGCACCGGCCGAGCCCGCGCCGGCTCCATTCGCTCCCCCCTTTGGCGCAAGGGTGGGGTGATCTTTGGCCCCCGCAAGCGGGAGTACAACCTGGCCATGAACCGCAAAGAGCGGCAACTGGCTCTGCGCACTGCCCTGCAAAGCCGGGTGGAGGATCTGATCGTGGTGGAAGATTTCCAGGATCAGCTCAACCCGCCCAAGACTCGCGCCGTGGCCCAAGCTCTGCTGCGCTGGGGGGTGATGGAGGATCAGTCGGCACTGCTCATCGTCGCCGAACGCTCGGAAGTTGTCGAGCGGGCCGTGCGCAACATCGCCCGCGTCAAGCTGATCGGCCTGGATCAGCTCAACGTCTTTGATCTGCTCAACGTCGATTGGGTGCTGATCACCACCTCTGCCCTGGAGAAGCTCAAGGCCCGCTGGGGATCCGGCGCGGCAGCAGCAGCTCCAACCCCAGCCGATCGCCTTGAAGATCAGGCTCAGGCCGCAAAGCAAGAAGCTCAGCAAGTCGAAGGTCAAAGCCAAGGGCAAGAAGAGCAAACGGAAGCTCAAGCCCAGCCAGAGGATCCACAGGCGCAAGCTGATCAATCTGATCAAGTAGCTCTAGCAAATCCACAAGTTCAGGAAACCCAGGAAGAAGAGCTGGCCCCAGAACAAGAGCGAGAAGTTCAAGGACAAGCAGAACTAGCCCAAGAAGCAAAGCCCATTGCCCAGCCGCCAGCCGTAGAGGAGGCCGAAACAGCCGCAGCAGAGGAGGAAGACGATGACTGAGAGCAAGCGGATCCTGGCTGATGTCCTGTTGCGTCCCGTCATCACCGAAAAGGCAACTGCCCTGATGGAACAGCGTAAATACGTCTTTGAGGTGATGCCCACTGCCACCAAGCCGCTCATCCGAGCTGCCGTTGAGGAGATGTTTGGGGTGCGGGTCACCTCCGTCAACACCCTCAAGCTGCCCCGAAAGCAGCGGCGGGTAGGCCGTTCTGTCGGCTATCGCAGCCGTCCCAAGCGAGCTGTGGTAACCCTGGCCGAAGGTGACTCCATCACCCTCTTCCCCGACACCTAACCAACCCCCCCTTTCCGACCGTCCTTCACCCCCCTTGAGCCATGGGTATTCGTACCTTCCGACCCTATACCCCCAGCACCCGTCACATGACTGTCTCCGACTTCGAGGAGCTGTCGCGGGACGAGAACGGCAAGCGGCCCAGGCCGGAGAAGTCGCTGCTGCAATTCATCCACCGCAAAAAAGGGCGCAACAACCGCGGCGTCATCACCTGCCGCCACCGGGGCGGCGGCCACAAGCGGCTCTACCGCATCATCGACTTCCGCCGCGACAAGCACGGGATCCCGGCCACCGTCAAGACTATCGAGTACGATCCCAACCGCAGCGCTCGCATCTGCTTGGTGGAATACGAAGATGGCGAGAAGCGATACATCCTCGCTCCCCGCAACCTCGAGGTGGGGGCCACCATTATGGCGGGGCCCGATGCCCCCTTTGAGCTTGGCAACGCCATGCCCCTGGAGCGGATCCCGCTGGGGACGGTGGTTCATAACGTGGAGCTGTATCCCGGCCGCGGTGGGCAAATCGTTCGCGCCGCCGGGGCTGGCGCCCAAGTGGTGGCCAAAGAGGGCAAGTATGTCTCCCTTAAGCTGCCCTCTGGCGAAGTCCGCATGATCCGAGGCGAGTGCTACGCCACCATCGGCCAAGTGGGAAATGTTGACCACAGCAACCTCAGCCTCGGCAAAGCGGGGCGCAGCCGCTGGCTAGGTCGCCGTCCCCACGTGCGCGGCTCGGTGATGAACCCTGTAGATCACCCCCACGGCGGTGGGGAAGGAAAAGCCCCCATCGGCCGCAGCACCCCTGTCACCCCCTGGGGCAAGCCCACCCTGGGCTACAAAACCCGCAAACGCAACAAACCCAGCAACAAGTTCATCGTGCGCGGTCGCCGTCGTGGCGGCCGCCGGGACAAGGGCGGGAGGGCCGCTCAATAAGAGTCCGGCCATCTGCTGCGCCCCTGAATCTTCTTTTTCTTTCGACCCTTACCAGCTTGCCAGACTGTTGAGGTTGCTATGGGACGTTCACTCAAAAAAGGCCCTTTTGTCGATGCCAAGCTGCTTCTCAAAATCGAGAAGATGAACGAGCGCAACGAGAAGCACATGATCAAAACCTGGTCGCGGGCCAGCACCATCCTGCCTGTCATGATTGGCCACACCATCGCCGTGCACAACGGCAAGCAGCACGTGCCCATCTACATCACCGATCAGATGGTAGGCCACAAGCTGGGGGAGTTCGTCCCTACCCGTACTTTTCGCGGCCACGCGGGCAGTGACAAAAAAGCCGCCCGCCGTTAAGTTCAGCCACAAACAGAAGAGGGAATAAGCGAGGAGAGCGCCATGGCCGATCCATCCCCCGAAATCAAAGCGGTAGCTCGCTACATCCGCATGTCCCCCTATAAGGTGCGGCGCGTGCTGAACCAGATCCGAGGGCGCACCTATGCCGATGCCCTGATCCTGTTGGAGTTCATGCCCTACGCTGCCTGTGAGCCGGTTCGCAAGGTGCTGCGCTCAGCGGTGGCCAATGCCGAACACAACAACGGCCTGGATCCTCGGGATCTGGTTATCAGCAAGGCCTACGCTGACCAGGGGCCGACGCTGAAGCGATTTCGCCCCCGTGCCCAAGGTCGGGCCTACCCAATCCGCAAGCGCACCTGCCACATTACCATTGCCGTCCGGCCCATAGAACCTGAAGCGGCGACGGCCTCCTAAACGCCTGTATTCCCAGACTTTACCTCTCAACCGACACCACCATGGGACAGAAGATTCACCCCACCGGTTTCCGACTCGGCGTCATCAAGGAACATCGCAGCCGCTGGTTTGCCGATCCAGCTCGCTACCCAGCCCTGCTGCGAGAGGACGATCTCATCCGCGCCTACCTGACCAAGCAGTTGAGCAGCGCCGGCCTGGCCGACATTCAAATTGAACGCAAAGCGGATCAGATCGACCTCGAGATCCGAGCCGCTCGCCCTGGAGTGGTGGTTGGTCGGGGGGGATCCGGCCTCGACGCCCTGCGCCAGGGCCTGCAGAAAGAGCTGAGCTCGCACGGTAGCCCCGAGCGAACCATTCGCATCAACGTAGTCGAGGTCACCCGTGCCGATGCCGAGGCTGTTTTGCTGGCAGAAAACATCGCCCAGCAGTTGGAGCGGCGGATTGCCTTTCGCCGCATCGTGCGCCAGGTCATCCAGCGGGCCCAGCGGGCGGGGGTGCAAGGGATCAAAATTCAAATTGCCGGGCGGCTGAACGGAGCCGAGATCGCCCGCACCGAATGGACACGGGAAGGGCGGATCCCTTTGCACACCCTGCGGGCAGATATCGACTATGCCGACCACATCGCCCAGACCACCTTTGGTGTCATTGGTGTCAAGGTTTGGGTTTTCAAAGGGGAAGTTCTCCCCGGGCAGGAACGTCCCGAACAAAAGGCTCCCCTGCAACAGCCCAAGCGTCGGCAACAGCGGCGGCGGCCCACCTTTGAAGACCGCTCAGCAGTGGAAGCCTGAGGGCCAGCACCCGAGAGTCCAGGGATCCCTATCACAGTTGATTTAAGGAACGGCCATGTTAAGCCCCAAACGAACCAAATACCGCAAGCAACAGCGCGGGCGCATGAAAGGCAAAGCGACCCGCGGCAACCGCATCAACTTTGGGGAATACGGCCTTGTGGCTCTAGAACCCGCCTGGATCACCGCGCGGCAGATCGAGGCAAGCCGTCGGGCCATGACCCGCTACGTCCGGCGGGGAGGCCAGATCTGGATCCGCATCTTTCCCGACAAGCCCGTTACCCAACGGCCTGCTGAAACCCGCATGGGATCCGGCAAAGGCAACCCCGAATACTGGGTTTGCGTCGTCAAGCCGGGCCGTGTCCTCTTTGAAATGGGGGGAGTTCCTGAAGCCACGGCCCGAGAGGCGATGCGCCTTGCCGCCCAAAAGCTGCCGATCAAAGTTAAGTTTGTTACCAAGGCTAACTTTGAGGAGTCGGAACCTGCTCAGAAAGCAGCTCCAGAAACAACAGAAGTAGCAGCCAGCGCTATCTAAGGGAGGAGAGTTGAGCCATGCCCATGCCTAAAATTGCCGACGCTCGCGCCCTATCCGACGAAGAATTGCGCCAGGAGATCTACGCCGTCAAGAAAGAGCTGTTTGAGCTGCGTTTGCAGCAGGCTACGCGGCAGTTGAACCAGCCCCATCTCATTCGCCTGCGCAAACACAAGCTGGCCCAACTGCTGACCGTTGAGTCAGAGCGCAAGCGCAACAAGTCCTTGTCCTCAACTCAGACCCAGAAGGAGGAGTAATGCCTGCTCGCGAAAAGATCGGCGTTGTCGTCAGCAACAAGATGCAAAAGACAGTGGTCGTTGCCGTGGAAAACCGGGTTGCCCACCCCAAGTACGGCAAAATCGTCGTCAAAACCAAAAAGTTTAAGGCCCACGACGAAGAGAACCGCTGTCAAGAAGGGGATCTGGTGCGCATTACGGAAACCCGTCCCCTCAGCCGCACCAAGCGTTGGCGAGTGACCGAAATCATTCGGGAGGTGAAGAAACTATGATTCAGCAGCAAACCATGTTAACGGTAGCCGACAACACTGGCGCCCGCAAGCTGATGTGCATCCGCGTCCTGGGCAGCAGTGGCCGTCGCTACGCCAGCCTGGGGGATGTGATCGTCGGCGTTGTCAAAGACGCCCTACCCAATATGCCTGTCAAAAAATCCGACGTCGTCAAAGCTGTAGTCATCCGCACCGTCGATACGGTACGCCGCCCCGACGGCATGTGTATCCGCTTCGACGACAACGCTGCCGTCATCATTAACAACGACGGCAACCCTCGCGGAACCCGCGTTTTCGGCCCTGTAGCCCGCGAGCTGCGGGAGAAAAACTTCACCAAGATCATCTCCCTTGCCCCGGAGGTTCTGTAATGGTTCGTCCCCTCAAGCCCAGCCAAATTCGACGGCTGATTCGGCAGACTGGCGTTCGCAAGCACCGCAACAGCCTACGCTACAAAATGCGCATCAAAAAGGGAGATACCGTCCAGGTAATCTCCGGCGATGACAAAGGCAAAATCGGCGAGGTGCTGCAGGTTTTTCCCGAGCGCAACATGGTCTTGGTGGAAGGGGTAAACATCGTCACCTACCACCGCAAGCCGCAACGGGAAGGCGAAAGTGGTCGGATCGAGACCAAAGAAGCCCCGATCCACGCCTGCAAGGTGATGCTTTATTCCAAGAAACAGGAAGTGGCCAGCCGTATTGGCTATCAAATCACTGCCGATGGCCGCAAAGTCCGTGTCCTCAAGAAAACCGGCGAGATCCTCGACTAAGACTCCCTTTTCAAGACTGGCCTGGCTCTGACCCAGCCCAGAGCCGCAAGGAGAACCCACCATGCCCCAACGTCTGCAAATCCTCTACAACACCGTCATCGCTCCTAAGCTGCAAAAAGAGTTGGGCTACACCAACATCCATCAGGTGCCGCGTCTGGAAAAGATCGTGATCAACCGCGGCCTGGGAGATGCTTCCCAAAACGCCAAGGCCCTGGAATCTTCCATCGCTGAGATCAGCGCCATCACGGGCCAGCGCCCGGTGATTACCCGCGCCAAAAAGGCGATTGCCAGTTTCAAAATCCGCAAGGGCATGCCGGTCGGCCTGATGGTGACCCTGCGGCGGGAGCGTATGTATGCGTTTTTGGATCGGCTGATCAACATTGCCCTCCCTCGTATCCGCGACTTCCGCGGCGTCAGCCCCAAATCTTTTGATGGGCGGGGCAACTACACCCTTGGTATTCGCGAGCAACTGATCTTCCCCGAAATCAACTACGACTCTGTAGACCAGATTAGAGGTATGGACATCTCCATTGTGACCACGGCCGAAACCGACGAAGAGGGCCGTGCCCTGCTCAAAGAGTTTGGCATGCCCTTTGCCTCTTAAGGTTTGCCCATCTCGAATTGTCTCGACTTGATCGATCTTCCGAGGAGCACCGACCCACCCATGGCCCACACCAACGACACGATCGCCGACATGCTCACCCGCATTCGCAATGCCACCATGGCTCGGCATGAATCGGTGGCGGTTCCGGCCACACGCATGACCCGCAGCATCGCTCGCGTTCTTCATGAGGAAGGTTTCGTGAGCGACTGGAAGGAAGAGGGAGAAGGGATCCACGCTCAGCTTGTGTTGCGGTTGAAGTATAAAGGTAAAGGGCGCAACTGCAGGCCCATCATCAACGGCCTGAAGCGGGTGAGTCGACCGGGCCTGCGGGTTTACCGCAGCCACAAAGAGCTGCCCCGCGTATTGGGCGGAATTGGGATTGCCATCATCTCTACTTCCAACGGCATCATGACCGATCGGGAGGCTCGCAAACAGGGCATCGGCGGCGAAGTGCTCTGCTATGTCTATTGATGAGTTGTTCTCTTGTCAGGAGTTGCCCCATGTCTCGTATCGGCAAGCGGCCCATCACCCTTCCTGCCAAGGTAGAGGTTCAGATCGAGGGCCAGCAGATCTCGGTAAAAGGCCCGAAGGGACAACTGTCTCGCAGTTTGCCCCCCTTGATTGCGGTGCATCAAGAAGCCCAGACGCTCAAGGTCAGCCGGGTCAACGAGTCTCGCCCGGCCCGCCAACTGCACGGCCTCTGCCGCACCTTGGTCGCCAACATGGTGGACGGTGTATCTAAGGGCTTTGAGCGCAGGCTGGAATTGGTGGGTGTGGGCTACCGGGCTTCCACCCAGGGCAACAAGTTAATCTTGAACGTTGGCTACAGCCACCCAGTGGAGATCCCGTTCCCGCCAGGGATCCAAATTGCGGTTGAGGGCAACAACGTCATCGTCGTCTCAGGTATCGACAAAGAGCTGGTGGGCAACACGGCGGCGCGGATTCGGGCCGTCCGCCCGCCAGAGCCCTACAAGGGCAAAGGGATTCGCTATGTAGGGGAACAGGTTCGTCGCAAAGCAGGTAAATCCGGGAAGGCCAAGAAGTAGCTATGAAAATCACTCGCAAAGCTGCCACCCAACGTCGCCATCGCCGCATTCGCCGCAAGGTCTTCGGGACACCCGAGCGGCCCCGTTTGGCTGTGTTTCGCTCCCATCGGCACATCTATGCCCAGGTGATCGACGATGTAGCCCAGCACACTTTGGCCTCTGCCTCCACTCTGGACAGGGAGCTGCGGGAAGCCTTCAAGGACATTGGCACGGCCACCCGAGAGGCTGCCGCCATGGTGGGGCGCTCCGTCGCCCAGCGGGCCTTACAGGCAGGCATTTCTCAAGTGGTTTTCGACCGCGGCGGCAAGCTCTACCACGGGCGCGTTCAGGCCCTGGCGGAAGCCGCCCGCGAAGCAGGCTTACAGTTCTAGGCCCTGAGGAGATGGCATATGGCTGAGCAAAGAGAACGTCGCAGAAGCAAAAAGAGCCGCGAAGAGCAGACTAGCGAGTGGCAGGAGCGGGTCATCCAGATCCGGCGCGTCACCAAAGTCGTTAAGGGCGGCAAAAAGCTGAGCTTCCGGGCCGTGGTGGTGGTGGGCAATGAGCGCGGCCAGGTGGGAGTTGGCGTGGGCAAAGCCAACGACGTCATCGGGGCTGTGCGCAAAGGAGTTGTAGATGGCAAAAAGCACCTAATCGAAGTGCCCCTCACCAAAGGGTTGTCTGTGCCCCATCCCATGCGGGGATCAGGCGGTGGAGCCACTGTCCTGGTGATGCCGGCAGCTCCTGGCACAGGGGTCATCGCCGGGGGAGCGGTGCGCACTGTTCTGGAGCTGGCGGGCGTGCGCAACAGCCTGGCTAAGCAACTGGGATCCAGCAACCCCCTCAACAACGCCCGCGCCACCATTGACGCGCTGCGGCGGATGCGCACCTTTGAGCAGGTAGCTGAAGATAGAGGGATCGACGTGCGCCGCCTGTTGAGTAAGTAACAGCAAGTCAGCCGGAGGTCAGTATGCGACTAAAAGACATTCGCCCCCAACCAGGCTCAACGCGGCGGCGGCGGCGGCTAGGCCGTGGCATCGCTGCTGGACAGGGAGCCTCCTGTGGCAAGGGAATGCGGGGACAGAAGGCGCGCAAAGGGGGCGGTCCCCGGCCTGGTTTTGAGGGAGGGCAGACCCCCCTCTATCGGCGGCTGCCCAAACTTAAGCACTTCCCCCGCTACGTGCGGCGCCCCCAGTACACCTTGATCAACCTGCGCGCTTTGGCCAAGTTGCCCGCCGGCAGCGAGGTCAGCTTGGAAAGCTTGATGGAGTTGGGGATCGTGACCACCAACGATGGCCCGCTGAAGATTTTGGGAGACGGGGAAGTGGGCGTGCCCCTGACGATCAGAGCGGCTGCCATCACCCCCTCAGCCCGAGCTAAAGTCGAGGCAGCGGGGGGTCGGGTGGAGATTGGGGGATCCCGGGCCGCTTCCGCCGGATCCTAAAATTGGGCCGCAGTTTGCAGCTTCTCTATTTTGCCGACTTTCCCACCGGCAGCGTAGAGTGGTAAATAGCTCACCTTGCCTTTCCCTTCCGCGAGGTTTTCTACATTTATGGCTGACACACGAGGCTCCGCTCCCTCCGCCCAAGAGACCTTCATGCAGATGGCCATGGCCTCTGGCCTGCGCAGCCGTCTGTTTCTTACCCTAGGCCTGTTGCTGTTGGTGCGTCTGGGCATTTACATTCCCATCCCCAGCATTGACCGGGCTCGCTTTGCCGCCGAAGCCGCCAACAGCCCCGTGTTTGGCTTTCTGGATGTCTTCTCGGGCGGCGGTATCTCCGCTTTGGGGATCTTCGCCCTTGGCATCCTGCCCTTCATCAACGCCTCCATCATCATGCAACTGCTGGTCTCGGCCATTCCGGCCCTGGAGAACCTGCAGAAGAACGAGGGGGAGCAGGGGCGGCGACAGATTTCCCAGTACACCCGCTACGTTACCCTGATTTGGGCCATCATCCAGGGCATCGGCATCTCCTTCTGGGTGCGGGAGTTTGCCAACACCAGCAACGAGTTGGCCTTCATGGCCTCCACCACCCTGGCCCTGGCGGCAGGTTCCATGTTTGTCATGTGGTTGGGGGAGATGATCACGGAGAAGGGGGTGGGCAGTGGTCCCTCGCTGTTGATCTTCGTCAACATTGTCGCCACGCTGCCCCGCGCCCTGGGTCAGACCATCAGCCTGGCCCGCGCTGATAGCAGCACTATTGGCGGCATCTTGGTGTTAATGGCCGTCTTCCTAGCCACCATTGTCGGCATTGTCTTCGTCCAGGAGGGCAGCCGCAAAATTCCCATTGTCTACGCCAAGCGCCAGGTGGGCAACAAGCTATTCCGCGAGCAGAAGAGCTACCTGCCCCTGCGGCTAAACCAGGGGGGTGTGATGCCGATCATCTTCGCCTACTCGGTGATGTCCCTGCCCTTTGCCTTGGCCCAGTACACCCAGAACCTAACGTTGGTGCAGGTGGCCAACCTTTTGGCCCCTACTTCTTGGTTTTACATTCCCTTCTACTTCGTGCTGATCCTCCTTTTCAGCTATTTCTACGCCTCTTTGATCATTAACCCGGTGGATCTGGCGCAAAACTTGAAGAAGATGGGAGCCAGCATTCCGGGAGTCCGACCGGGCAAGGCCACTGCCGAGTACATCGAAGGGATCCTCAACCGGCTGACCCTGCTGGGGGCCTTGTTCTTGTGTGCGGTGGCCATCATCCCGACGGCGGTGGAGCGGGCGACCGGCATCACCACTTTTCAGGGCTTGGGGGCAACTTCGCTGCTCATCCTGGTGGGGGTGGCGATCGAGACCTCCAAGCAGATCCAGACCTACGTCATTTCGCAGCGTTACGAAGGGATGGTCAAGCAATAGTGCCGAGGTTAATCTTTTTGGGACCGCCGGGAGCGGGCAAGGGCACCCAAGCAGAGCGGCTGGCAGCGATCTACCACACGCCCAAAATTTCCACAGGCGACCTGCTGCGGGCCGAGGTGAAAGCCCAAACGCCGCTGGGGTGCCAGGCTAAGGTGTACATGGATGCGGGAGAGCTGGTGCCTGACGAGGTGTTAATCGGGATGGTGAAAGGCCAGTTGCAACACTCGCCAGCGCAGGGTTGGATCCTAGACGGCTTCCCCCGCACCCTGGCGCAGGCGGAGGCTTTGGAAGAGCTGTTGCGGGAGTTGGGGCAAGACTACGACCACGTCCTCAACCTGGAAGTGCCGGATGACGTGGTGGTGGCACGGCTGTTGGCCCGCGGCAAAGAGCAGGGGCGCAGCGACGATGCGGACGAGGCGGTGATCCTCAAACGCTTGCAGGTGTATCGGGAGCAAACGGCTCCCCTGATCGACTTTTACGAGGCCAGGGGTCGTCTGCGACGGATCGATGGCAACCAGCCGATGGAATCGGTACAAGAGCATCTGCGGGCTCTCTTGGAAGGCTTCAGGAGGACAGCGTGATCAAAACGGGGGCCGGAAATCCCTCCCAGCCCGGATCCCTGCGGCGGGGCATGCAGCTCATCGAGATCAAATCCCGCCGGGAGGTGGAGAAGATGCGGCGGGCCGGGCGGGTGGTAGCCCAGGTGCTACAGGAGATCGCGGAGTGCCTGCAGCCGGGCTGGACAACGGCAGACATCGATGCCTATGCCGAGCGACGGGTGGCCGAATTGAACGCCCTGCCCAGCTTCAAGGGCTACTACGGCTTTCCCGCCTGTGTCTGTGTCAGCGTCAACCATGAGGTGGTACATGGGATCCCCAGTCCCCGCAAAGTGGTGCAGCCGGGGGACATTGTCAAGGTGGATTTTGGCGCCATGGTCGAAGGCTGGCATGCCGACTCTTGCATCACCATTGGCCTAGAGCCCCTCAGCGATGCCGCCCGCGACCTGATCGACACAGCAGCCAAAGCGCTGCAGACGGGCATTGACCACGTGCGCCACGGCGTCTGGCTACAGGATGTCTCAGGCGCCATCGAGGACTATATCCAGGGGCGGGGCTACTCCGTGGTGAAGCAGTACGTCGGCCACGGCGTGGGGCGCAACTTGCACGAGGAGCCGCAGTTTCCCCACTACCGCACCCGCGACCTTCCCAATCCCAAGCTGCGCTCCGGCATGACGGTGGCAATCGAGCCGATGGTGAATGCAGGAGGAGAGGCCACACGGGTGCTGTCGGATGGCTGGACAGTGGTTACGGTGGATGGCTCTTGGTCGGCCCAGTTTGAGCACACTGTCTTGATCACAGACTCTGGGGCTGAGATTTTGACGGATCGCACCCCTTTTCAGTCCTAGGGATCCCCTGCTGGAGGGCGGCAACGGCTAGGATAGAAGAGGTGGAGTATTGTTTCAGCTCTTAACTCGCTCTTAACAGAGCGGGTTTAGCGTCGCTTACTTCTGTTGTGTTGTTTTAAGGAGGGTTCCTTGTCTAAAGAAGACGCCATCGAAGTGGAAGGGGTGGTTACCGAGTCCTTGCCCAACGCCATGTTCCGGGTAGATCTGGACAACGGCTTTAACGTCCTCGCCCACATCTCCGGCAAGATCCGCCGCAACTACATCAAGATCTTGCCCGGCGACCGGGTCAAGGTCGAGCTCAGCCCCTATGACCTAAACAAAGGGCGCATCACCTACCGCCTCAAGAAAAAGTAGATCCCTGGCCTTAGCTGGGGCCGCTGAGCATGAAGGAGCTGAGCCAAGTTCTCAAAACCGGTCTCTGGGTTGCAGCCGGCGGGGTGAGCGCCTTGGCCGTTCTCAACGCCTGGATTGCTTCTCGAACCCAGCCTTTGCCCAGCCTCTTGCCGGGGGAGGAGAGGCACCATTTTTGGTGTGGCCATCGCCTGTTTTACAAAGTGGCGGGATCTGGCCAGCCTTTGTTGTTGTTGCACGGCATTGGGGCCGGTTCCTCCAGCTACGAGTTTCGCGCCGTGATGGCAGAGTTGGGTCAGCACTATCAGGTTTACGCTTTGGATTGGTTGGGTTGGGGCAACTCGGAGCGCCCCGATCTGGAGTACACTGGCCATCTATATGCCCGGATGATCGGGGATTTTGTCCAGCAGGTGATCGGGCGCCCCTGCCACGCCATCGCCAACTCCCTCTCGGCAGGGTTTGTGCTGCGTTCGGCCCGGCTGCAACCTCACCACTGGCAGAAGCTGCTACTCATCGCCCCTCTAGGAGACAACAGCCTCATCCCCGAGGCGCTAGGGATCCCTTTGGCTGAGGCGGTCTACGGGATCCTCAGCCTGCCGGTTTTGGGGCTGGCCTTTTACAACGCCATCACCACCCCCTGGAGTGTACGTCTATTTACGGAGCAGAGCCTGTTCTCTCCTGGGTACACTCTGGATGAGACGGTGGTGGATTACTACTATCAGGCGGCTCACCAGGCGGGGGCCCAATTTGCCCCCCGTTCTTTTTTGACCGGCAAGCTTAACCTGCCCATTCAGGAGGACTTTCGCGTGGTGGACAAGCCGCTGGCTCTGGTCTGGGGAGAAAACAACCGCCTCACCGGATTGGAACAGGCGGAGCGGTATCGCGCTTTGCGCCCAGAGGTGCCGATCTATCGACTGCCAGGGGCTGCTTTTCCTCACATCGAAGCGCCGCAGGCCTTCTTGTCAGTAGCTTTGCGCTTTTTGGGCGAGGCCGAAGCTGCCCTGCCGGCATAGGGGATCCCTTCGCCTTGATTGCTGCAGCAACCAGACTGACTGCCGGTTACAAGGATTGCGCCGTTGGCCTGGGACCTGGTTGCTGGGGTTCTTCTAATTCAGGGGGAGTTCCCAGTATCATCAGGGCGCATTCCTCCCGAACGTACCCCTACGGGTACAGGGCAGGGCTCCTGCGGTTTCTAGGTAAGCCGGGCGCAGCAGCTCAGGTTGGCTCCCCAGTATTTTTCTCCCAGGGGTCGATATCCAGAGGGGGGCTAGGAGGGGCGGGGGCAGACTCAGGAGCTGGCTCGGAAGGGGGGGCTTCTGCTTGGACGTACTCCTGCTCCCACTCCGGTTGTTCAGGAGCAGGAACAGGCTCGGGCTGACGGGGAGACCCTGCTTCGCCCTGGAGTTCGGGCTCTTCTTCGGGGTGATCGTCTTCTTGTTCGCCTTCCTCGTATTCTTCCTCGTAGTTTTCCTCGACGGCAGAGTAGTCATCGACAGCCCTGGGCAGGGCGGGGGCGAAGCCAGTTTCGGGTAACCAAGAGGGCTTACCCAGTCCCAGGGTTTCCAAAATTCCCTTGGTCAGTTGGGCTAGGCGGGTTTCGGCGCCATCAGCAACAATAAGGCGATCGCCGCCAACTGAGACGATCTCATCCGCAGGAAGCAAATAGGTGCTGAGGATGAAGCCGGGCAAAAAGGTAAGGCCGAGGTTAGAGAGGATTAGGCCTGTGATCAGGCCAGAGACGGAGTTGAATTCGAAATCTTTGACTTTTCCAAGGCGGATCCCTTCTTCTGTAACCACCTCGCTGCCAACCACTCGACTTAGGCCTTGCAAGTCCAAGTCGTCGAAAACTTCATCACTAGGAATGAGGATGGCATCTTGGCCCAAGGCCGTTACCTGCCGTAGATCCAGCAACCGTGGGGATCCGGCAAAGGCTTTCTCCAGCACCCCCAGCACCAGCACTTGCTTGGCTTCCAGATCTGCCCAAACTTCGCTAACTACTCCGAGTCGGGCTGCATTGGCTTGGCTAATCACCTGCGTTCCCAGAACCTGTGACCGCCGACGAACCTCTGGTCGCACCAGCGCAACAGATCCTTTCCCAGTCGTCATGGTGGTTTCCCCGTCGTGAGTCGAAGCTTCGCATTAGTGGGCTGGTCATCCGGCCCCAGGCACCAAAATCAAGTTAATAGTACCATTGCCTGTCCCCTCCCTCGCGAGCGGCTGGGATCGGATTCCGGACAATTTGCTCACTCCAGGCCAAAAACCGCTCCGTCATGGCCGGTAGGGAATAGTGCTGTTCTACCTGGTGTCGGCAGCGGCTGCGGTCGAGGCTATCCAGGCGTTCTACAGCCCTTGCCAAGGCCGCCACGTCGTCTGGCTCCACCACCCAGCCAGTCTCGCCATCGCTAACAATTTCCGCTGGCCCCCCACGGCGGTAGGTAATCACCGGCACGCCACAGGCCAAGGCTTCCACTGCCACCAGGCCAAAGGCTTCCACCCACTTGGGCGTCATGATCAAGGCAGAGCATTGGCCCAAGAGCTGCTGCATCTGGGAAGTGGGCAAAAAACCCCGGTAATCCAATTGGGCCCGTGGGTACTGTTTTTGAATCTGCTGCCAGTAGGCTGGGTCTTGCAGGTGGCCCAGGAGCAGTACCGGCCTTCCCGTCTTCTCGGCCAGGGCGGCGCAGTCTTCCAGGCCCTTTTCTGGGGCAATGCGGCCAACCCAACACAGGGCTCCGTTTCCCTCCGGCACAAAGTCGTAGCGGCTGAGATCGACGCCGCAGGGCAAATAGACAAAGGGATCCCGCCCCGCCGCCATCTGGGCGCGGGCAAAGGCAAAGGTCTGGGCTTGCGCCCGCGAGTGCACTGCCAGCCGACCTGGGTAGCGGTAGGCAATGTGCTCCAGGGCCAGATCGACGGCGTCGCTGAGGGATCCCATGCTGACGATATGGGCCACCGGCGTGCGGAAAAAATCTGTCAGGTAGAACGAGAGCCAGTCGTAGCTCCAGTTCACGATGAGCTCGAACTGATCCTGCAGTTGGGCAGCCCGCTGCCATAGGTTGGCCACTAGGGAAGGGGTGGAGAGACAGACCGGCTGGTCGCGGCGCTGGCTTTGGGCATAGGGCGGGGGGAGGCCTGTAACTGTCTCGATAACTCCCTCTGGCAAGTCGGCACCGTGGGATCCCTCGGGGGCTAGCACGCACACCTCGGCTCTCCTCTCCAGCAGGCTACGCGCCAAGTTGACGAGGTTGAGCTCTACCCCCCCCCCACCCCCCGATCCCAGAGGCCCAACGGGGGTGGAGACAAACAAGAAGCGCTGGGGACAAATCATGGGCAGCCTTGCAGGCTCGACCCCTTGCTGGCTAGTTTGGTTAACTCTGGGGGACAAGGTCAGGTTCTGGCCACGAAGATTTCCCCTTTCTCCACCTTAACTTTGTAGGCAGTTAGGTCGGTCTTGGCTGGTCCACGGGTACGGCTGCCATCGGCGGCAAAAGCTGAGCCATGACAGGGGCAGACGAAGTTCTCCCCCCGCCAGTCTACGTCGCAGCCGGCATGGGGACAGGCTGCATCCAGAGCCAGCAGCGAGTCTGACTTTTGAGGATCCCCGACCAACCAAAGGGTGGCGGTGTTCTTCCCAAAGGCGTCTTCTACCTTGAAGGGGCCTTCTTTGAGATCTTCCAGTGTTGCCACTTTAACGAACTCCGGCTCAGCCCCTTTGGGGCCCGAAGCAGCACCCTGGGCAATGGCACGGTTAAAACGGCGCTGAGCCGAGGCAGGCAACAGGCCCACCAGCGAGCCAAAACCAAGCGCCAGCCAACGCAGAAAACCGCGACGATTGTTGTACATAGCCACGTGTCCTGAGATGGATACAAGTTGACACTCCCACCGACTAAAGTCGGGGGATTCTTACGCAGTCCACAGACGGACTCGCAAAGGCGCTGTCAAGACGCCCCTAGACGGTTCCTTGGGACCTAGTCTCAAGGTTCCGCTTACTTACAGCCTGTTAAGGAATCAAGGGGTACAGTAGCAACACTTAGCAAACCAACTTCGGAAGCAGGATGGATTGATCAGGAGTAAAGAAGTCTGCACTATCTGCTCCATGCTATACTTCCCAACTCTGGAAAACTGTCGAATAAAATGCTT